>JBAZRU010000041.1:0-7360 GCA_041662805.1 Candidatus Hydrogenedentales bacterium
CAGCGTGCTGAAGATGATAATGCTCGCCATGTGAAGGGTCCAACTGGAGAACTCGTATTCGCCCATCTTCGTATTGCCCATGCTGTAGAAGAAGAACTGGAGATACCAGGTTGTGCCCGCGATGGCGGAAAACACGTAGTTGGAGACCAAGGGAACGCGAGTGCCGTCGGTGCTCGACACCGGGGCAATGTAGTCCCGGCCGGTCTTGTTCTTCACATTAAGCAGGACACACCAGATGAAGTTCGTTGTGAAGCCGCCAGCCAGCACAACGATGAGCACGGGAAGGTTCTGGAACAGCGAGGGAGCGTCGTGTTTGAGCGCCAATTCCGCCATCGGCTTTCCTGCCGCCATCCCGTAGGACATTGAGGCGCTCATGACGCCCGAGAATGTGGCTACGAGGAGCCCTTTGAAGAAATTGAATTCTTTGATTACCGCCTTCTTCTGCTCCTCGGGGAGTTCCTTTTCCTTCGACATACCGGCGAGTCCGCTGATAGCGATTCCGGCGAGACATACCGCGACTCCCACCAACGTCACAATGCCCGATCTCTCGGAGATAATGCTCCCGAATTTGCCGTCGAAAATGGGAGGCATTAGCGTTCCGAATGCGGCGCAATAGCCGAGGGCGATGGCCATTCCCAGCGCGATGCCGAGGTAGCGCATGGTCAACCCGAACGTCAAACCACCCAGACCCCACATGGCCCCGAAGAAGTATGCCCAGAAGAGGACACGGAACTCGGTCTCAGCAAGAATTTGGGGAACATCAGGTACGATGAGCAGTGCCAGGATCCATGGCGCGATGATCCAGGAGAAGAAGCCGCCTGCGAGCCAGTAGCTTTCCCATGCCCAGTGCCGGACTCTCCGATACGGAATGTAGAAACTGGCGGAAGCAAGTCCGCCGATTGCGTGAAGGATTACCCCCAAGACTGGATTCGGAGCCACGGCAATTGCCTCCCAAAGCAGAAAAAGCTTGTTCCACACCACCCGCCCCCGAGAACAAACACAGCGGGCCGGAAGTATAGCAGACGATTCGTGGAACGTCACCCGAAACCCGGGGGCTTTCCCCGCTCCAGGGAGGCAATCGATCTATCCCTGTGTGGCCGGTCTTTTCTACTCTGAGAGCCGCCTTCGAGATAGGTCCGAGCATTTGACTGCAAATTCCGCCCTTCCTATACTGTAAGCGTCCCATGTCGGGGGCGTGCGATGGCTTTCCTGGGTTAGGAAGGTCTCGTTTGAAGGAACGAAGTTCAATTGGGCTTCCTCTATTGGGGGTGTCCACAAGGAGGAACACACCAAAGCTCGGACTCGTGTGCCTAGAGAGGTGAGAGATGCTTGAGGGGCATGTACTTGTGCTCAACAAATCCTGGGTCGCCGTCCACGTTGCGTCCGCTCGGCGGGCAATGGGGTTGGTGTACTTAGGCGCCGCACGGGCGGTTCATCCTCACGATTACTCGCTCTACGATTTTGAGCGTTGGCTCGTTCTGTCTCAGGATGGGTTAGGCGGACGGTATGTGCATACCCCCTCGTTTCGGGTGCGCATACCCGAAGTCGTTCTGCTTGCATCCTTTAACGGCTTTATCCACCACGAGGCGCGATTCTCGCGACACAGCATATTTGAGCGCGACAACAACATTTGCATGTACTGCGGCAAACACTTCCCCAGGTCGCAACTGACGCTGGATCACGTTTTCCCGCAGTCGCGCGGCGGAGCCGATACGTGGGAGAACCTCGTGCTCGCGTGCTTGGCCTGCAACGTCCGAAAGGGTAACCGAACGCCGGAAGAGGCTGGGATGCCCCTGATTCACCGGCCGACCAAACCATCGTGGCTGCCGCATTTCGGGGCGCGCGTACCGGAAGACCAACTGAACGTGTGGCGGAAGTTCGTGGATGTCACGCACTGGGCGCCGCCTCTCCCCAAGCTCACCGTACCCAGCACGTACTGAGCATGCCATCGACTTCCACCGAGTGAGTTCATGAAGACCGTGGAACTCCCTGCTTTCGCCGAGGTGGTGCTTCCAATATCCTTGGATAGGCCGTTTTCCTACGCCATCCCTTCCCCACTCCGCGAACGCATACGCATGGGCATGCGCGCGGTTGTGCCCATACAGAACCGGATAGAAACGGGGTATGTCGTCGGACTGACTCATAACTCTTCCGTCGATTCGGTGAAGACGCTCATTGATCTGCCTGACTCGGATCCCGTGTTCTCCGGTGAAATCATGGAACTCTGCCGGTGGCTTGCCGACTACTATTGTTGCTCCTGGGGCGAGGCCCTTCACAGCGCGATTCCGGCGGGCATTGCCGTGCGGACGCGCCGGGTCTACAGGCTCTCCATGGAGAGCCTGACTTCCGGCCGCTTCACGGACAAGCAACGCGCTGTCGTGGCGGAACTCAACCGGCGCGGACCCCTGACCGAAAGTCAATTGGCCAAGGCGGTGGGGGCGGAAACTCTCAGCAACACGCTCAAGTCCTTGGTGACTCGGGGGATCGTTCTAGCCGAGGCTGTTGCCGCAACGCCGGCGGTGAATGCGCTGACCGAGACCTGGGTCCGTCTATGCGAGGAGTCCGCCCTTTCGTCCGAGGACTTGGTTCGCCTTCAACGTCGAGCACCGAAACAAGCCGCCGCCTATCTGGATTTGCTGCACGGGCCCTCGGAGAGGCGGGCGTCGGCATTGTGTTTGAAGCATGAGACCAGCCTGGCCACCTTGAGGCAACTCGCCGCGAAGGGACTGGTGACGATGTATGAGCACGATGTCTATCGTTCGCCGGAGGCTTCCTCAGGGCATGGTTCCACGCAGAAGCACTCGTTGAATTCCGAACAACGAAAGGCTTATGAGGCGATTGTCGCTGAGTTGGAGTCGAACCGTTTTCAGACTTTTCTGCTTCAGGGCATTACCGGTTCAGGGAAGACGGAGGTCTACCTTCAGGCTATCGAACGTGCGCTGAGTCTCGGAAAAGGGGCGATTATTCTCGTTCCCGAGATCTCGTTGACTCCGCAGACAGTCGGACGATTCAAGGCTCGTTACCAGACCGATGTCGCGGTATTGCACAGTGGCTTGGGTTCGGGAGAGCGTTACGACGAGTGGCGCCGGGCGCAGCGCGGGGAAGTGCGAATCGTCGTGGGGGCGCGTTCCGCCGTTTTTGCGCCGCTGCCCAATCTTGGAATTGTGGTGGTGGACGAGGAACACGACAATTCCTACAAGCAGAACGAGTCGCCCCGCTATCATGCGCGCGATGTCGCCATTATGCGCGCAAAGATGAACAACGCCGTATGTCTTCTCGGATCCGCTACGCCGTCGATTGAATCGTATCGCAATAGCGAAGCAGGCAAATCGGTGCGACTTGAATTAAAGCGCCGCGCCACGGCGGCCGAGCTTCCTCGCGTTGAGATTGTGGACATGCGCGTGGAGACACGAGACGTGGGCGTTGGCATCATGCTTTCGCGCCGCCTGGAAGAGGAAATTGACGCTCGCCTGAAGTCGGGCGACCAGGTCCTGCTGTTGCTGAATCGCCGGGGATTCTCCCCTTTTGTACTCTGTCCCTCGTGCGGGTGGGTGGCTCAATGCACGGACTGCAACGTCAGCCTGACTTACCACGCTCAGGGCGCTCACCTCAATTGCCACTATTGCGGCTACCGGCGGGAATCGCCACCGGTTTGCGACGAATGCGGGTTCAAACCGCTCCTGTATCTGGGGACTGGGACGCAGAAGGTAGAGGATTATCTCGTGCGCTCGTTTCCGGACGCCCGCATCGAACGTATGGACGCTGACACCACGTCCGGCAAGGGGGCGCACGCTCAGATTCTAGGGCGTCTTGCAAGTGGAGACATCGATATTTTGGTTGGAACGCAGATGATTGCGAAGGGGCACGACTATCCCGGGGTCACGTTGGTAGGCGTCGTGAATGCAGACACGGGACTGTCATTTCCGGACTTTCGCGCCTCGGAAACCACGTTCCAGCTCTTGACGCAGGTCGCGGGGCGCGCAGGTCGGGGCGACAAACCCGGTCTTGTCATTGTACAGTCTTATCGCCCAAATCACTATGCGGTGAAGGCCGCCGCACAACACGATTACACGGCATTTTATGAACGAGAAATGGCCGTGCGGGAAAGCGCGCTGTATCCGCCGTTCAGGCGCATGGCCAGCGTCATGATCGAGGGTGAGGACCCGCAGGAGACGTATAGGACGGCAGTGCGAATCGGCAAGACGGCTCGGGGGCAAATCGAGTCATTGGAGTTTCACGGCATCGAGATGATAGGGCCCGCGCCCGCGACGCTTCGCCGCCTGAAACGCAAATACCGCTGGAGTCTCGGGTTGCTGTCGAAGAGTACGAAGCGCTTGAATATTCTTACGAGAGCCATTCGCGACGCCTTTGAGAGTTCGCCGGAGAAGGCGGGATGTGCCGTGAAGATAGATCTGGATCCCTATGGCATGATGTGAGGCGGGACGGGCGTGTCCGAATGGGCGGCAGTATCGCCTTGGTGCTGGGCGCGCTTGGTTTCGAGCCGATGAAGGTCAAGGGCTTCGTCGACGAGTTTGAAGGCCCTGATGATCCCGCGCCTGCACGTCTGCAGCGCTTTTCGTTGATCCGGGTTCAGGTCTCCTAGTTCTTCTTCCAGCAACATCTCGACAAATCCGGACACGGCCGAAAGCGGAGAACGCAGATTCTGGGAAATCGATGCAAGAAACTCGCCTTTCATCCTGTCGATCTGGCGCAACTCGGCGTTGAGGCGTTCCAGTCGTTGATTGGCAAGTCGTGTCGCTTCCTGGAGGTTCTTGCGTTCGGTGATATCCTGGAGCAAGGCCACGTAAAACCTGCTCCCCTCCCGTGTGAACGACCGAAAGACAATCTCCACCGAACGCTCTTCGCCGCGCGCATCGACGACGACTTCCTCGGTTTGGGCTTCACCTCGCGCTCGCAGACTTGCAAACTTGTGTGGAAGTGTCCCGTCGTCAAACAGGAAGGCGCGGATGCGTTGCCCGATGAGCTTCTCGCGTGCGACGGCGAGAAAGGAGCCTGCCTGATCGTTGGCTTCCGTGATGAACTCCTGGTCGTCGAAGACCAAGATGGGCTCGCCTGCACTGTTCAGGATCGTCCTGAGCATGGTTTCTGAGGCGGAGAGGGCTTCGGCCTGCCGCAACGCCGTTGCTTCTATCGAACCGAATCGCTGCATCAATTGGGCAACCAACCAGCCGCAGATTCCTATGGACATCAGCTTGAAGACGATGACTCCCAAGGGCAAAGCCAAGCCAATGCGATACCATTCAAGAGTGACAACTCCTGCGTAAGAGAACATACACAAGAGCGTGACGATTGCCGTCGTGCGAGACCTGCGCGTATACGCGCCCAAACCGATGATCAAGAGGTGATAAGCAATATACGCATCGCTGGCTTCGCGTCCACTGAAGTGCGTGATAAGCGTTGCCTCGGCCAGGTAAATCAGAAAATTGAGTCTGCTTGAAAATGCGCTGTAGCGCTTAAAGAGGAAGACTGCGTGCGAATAGCCATTGTGAAGAACAACAAGCGCGGTCAACGCGATGAAGTCCTGTGTGTTCCCAGCGATGTAGCCGAGTAGATACGCGGAGGCCATGACCGCCCATACGAGATAGCGGGCGAATAGCCCAACGCGCTCGACCAGGAGGAGCAGAGTCAGGCTGCTGGTATTCTTGATACTCATTCTTCGATCACAGCGGCGGAGTACACATCGTTTCGAGGTATTCCCAATTCCTTTGCCACCCGGCGGATCGCGTCCCTACGCGACAAGGCGTCTTCTCGCATGGCCTCTTCAACCAACACGCGCAACTCCTCGGGAGACCTCATCGACTCGGCTTTTGAACGCGCGGGAACGGAAATTAGGAGTACGCATTCTCCGCGAACGTCCGACTCTCCCAATCTTTCCAGAACGTCCTGCGCCGAGCCGCGCAGCAGTTCTTCGAAGGTCTTCGTCAACTCCCGAGCCAAGCAGACCTCGGCCTGGGAGAGATATTTGGCAATCGTCTCCAACGCCGCCTTCAAGCGGTTTGGCGATTCATAGAAAACATGGGTGCCTGGAACATCCGCCAAAGCTTGGACGAGATGGGTCGATTCAGATGCCTTTCGAGGAGAGAAGCCGTGAAATGTGAAGCGGTCCGTGGGAAGGCCGGAAATCGACAACGCGGCCACCACGGCGCATGGGCCGGGGATAGCGACCACGGAAATCCCCTGTTCCTGCGCGAGCCGAACGAGGCGATATCCGGGGTCCGAGATACAGGGGGTTCCCGCGTCCGTGATGAGGGCGATGTCGCGGCCGTTCTGAAGCTCCAAAAGCAACTCGTTTGCTTTCTCGGCCTCGTTGTGTTCGTGGTAGCTTGTGAGGGGCGTTTCTATGGCATAGCGATTCAGGAGCTTCTTGGAATGGCGCGTGTCTTCCGCAGCAATGAGCGCAACGGATTTCAGGGTGTTCACAGCACGAATACTGATGTCTTCGAGATTCCCGATCGGCGTGGCTACGACATGTAAACGTCCGAAGGCCATAGGGGTTCAACCGAACCTGTATTCAGCCGGCATTGCCCGTCATTCTTTGGCAAGCGCGGCTGGTGTTGCGAATTCCGCGTGATACTCCTGCAACGAGCGCACGGTTCCCGTGCCATTGCGCATCGCGCGAATCCCCAGGATCGCCGCGCGTGCCGCCGCAAGCGTGGTCATTGTGGGCAATCCGCGTTCGAGCGCCGTGCGGCGAATGGCGCGCTCATCGTACTTCGAATCCGAACCCATGGGGGTATTGATGATCCAGTCTACGTCGCCGTTGATGATTCGGTCCACTACGTTCGGACGGCTTTCGCCGACCTTGAACACGGTCTCGACACTGAGCCCTTGGGCATTCAGGGTCTTCGCAGTACCTTCCGTCGCCAGGATCTTGAAACCGAGATCGATGAGTTCTTTCCCCAAGGACCCCATCATACCTTTGTCGCGATTGTTAAGACTTAAGAAGACCGTTCCTTCCGTGGGGACGCGATTTCCCGCGGCAATCTGGCTCTTGGCAAAGGCCATCCCCATCGTGTAATCGATGCCCATGACCTCGCCCGTGCTGCGCATTTCCGGCCCCAAGAGAATGTCCACGCCCGGGAACTTAATAAACGGCAGGACAACTTCCTTGGCGCTGACAAATTTCGGCTCGGGATCCTCGGTGACGCCCAACTCGCGTAGCGTCTTGCCGGCCATGATGCGCGCCGCAATCTTTGCCAACGGCAACCCCGTTGCCTTGCTTACGAACGGCACTGTACGCGACGCGCGAGGATTCACCTCCAGCAAGAAGATTCGGTCGTCGCTGACCGCAAACTGAATGTTCATCAGACCGATAACGTCCAGCTCGCGTGCGAGGGCG
>JBAZRU010000041.1:7370-18110 GCA_041662805.1 Candidatus Hydrogenedentales bacterium
GCGCGTTTGCACGCGAATGCGCTCGACGATGTCGGCGTCCAGTTGATACGGAGGAAGGATGCACGCGCTGTCTCCGGAGTGGACGCCTGCTTCTTCAATATGCTGCATGATCCCCGCGACGATTACGTCCTGGCCGTCCGCTAGGGCATCGACGTCGATTTCGATGGCTGCTTCGATGAACTTATCGATCAAAACAGGGTGTTCGGGCGAGGCATCGACGGCATTGGCCATATACCGTTCCAACGACGACCGCTCGTACACGATCTCCATGGCCCGGCCGCCCAGCACGAACGAAGGACGCACCACTACTGGGTAGCCGATGCGCTCGGCGATGATCAGGGCTTCCTCCACGGAAGTCGCGGTTTCGTTTTCGGGCTGCAACAGACTCAGTTTCTCGACGACTTCACGGAATGCCTTGCGATCTTCTGCGCGGAAGATGCTCTCCGGAGACGTGCCGATGATGGGAACCCCCGCTTTGTGGAGGCCCATGGCCAAGTTGAGCGGAGTCTGCCCGCCGAACTGAACGATTACACCTTTGGGCTTCTCGCGATCGCAGATGTTCAAGACATCTTCAATGGTGACCGGCTCGAAGTAGAGTCGATCAGAGGTGTCATAGTCGGTCGACACCGTTTCGGGGTTGCTGTTGACCATGATGGTCTCGAAACCGTCGTCTTTAAGGGCGAACGCTGCGTGTACGCAACAGTAATCGAATTCAATTCCTTGCCCGATGCGGTTTGGTCCGCCGCCGAGAATGACAATCTTCTCTTTCGTCGTCGGACGTACCTCGTCTTCGTCGCTGTAGGTCGAGTAGTAATAGGGTGTGTATGCCTCGAATTCCGCGGCGCACGTGTCCACTAGTTTGTAGGTAGGCTTCACGCCATGTTTGAGGCGGAGCTTGCGCACTTCAAGAGGATCCTTGCCCCACAGGAAGCCCAGTTGGTGATCGGAGAAGCCAAATTCCTTCGCCCTGCGCAGCGTAGCAGCGCAATTGGGGTCGGCAGCGCGAAGCGACTTCTCTTCTTGAATGATCTCTTCGATGTTCCTCAGGAACCAGGGATCAATCTGGGTCATCTCGAATAGTTGCTCGACGGTTGCCCCGGCCCTGAAGGCCTGAGCAACTCGGAGGATGCGGTCGGGTACTGCCGTGCGCACATACTTGAGAAGGGCATCCAACTCTTCGCGCGAATCCGGCGCGCCTGCGGTCAGGGTCTTGTCCTTGCCGTCCGCTCCAAGTCCGAAACGGCCGATTTCGAGGGAACGAAGCGCCTTTTGCAGAGACTCCTTGAATGTGCGCCCGATGCTCATCACTTCGCCTACGCTCTTCATTTGAACGGTGAGCTGGTTGCTGGCCCCTGGAAACTTCTCGAAGGCCCAACGCGGGATCTTTGTTACGCAATAGTCGATGGTGGGCTCGGACGATGCAGGGGTCTCACGCGTAATGTCGTTGGGGATTTCGTCCAGGCTATAGCCTATGGCGAGTTTGGCGGCAATCTTCGCAATCGGGAACCCTGTGGCCTTGGAGGCCAGCGCCGAACTGCGCGAAACGCGCGGGTTCATCTCGATAACGATCATCCGTCCCGTTTGTGGATCGACCGCGAATTGGATGTTCGATCCGCCCGTCTCAACCCCGATTTCCCGGATGACCCGTATCGAGGCATCCCGCATGACCTGATACTCTTTGTCCGTCAAGGTTTGGGCCGGGGCGACGGTAATGCTGTCGCCGGTGTGCACGCCCATGGGGTCCAGGTTCTCGATTGAACATATGATTACGACATTGTCGTTGAGGTCGCGCATGACCTCCAGTTCGTATTCCTTCCAGCCAAGTACCGATTCCTCGACCAGGATCTCGGTCACCGGACTTGCTTCCAGCCCCCATTTAACCGCTTGCTCGTATTCATCTTTGTTGAAAGACACACCCGCGCCCGAGCCGCCCAGCGTGAACGCCGGACGGATGATCGCCTTGTATCCTACTTCTGCTCCGAAGGCCCGCGCGTCATCCAGAGTATGTACCACCATGCTCTTGGGGACATCCAGGCCGCAATCGATCATCGCTTGCTTGAACAGACCGCGATCTTCGGCTTTCTTGATGGCTTCCAGCTTCGCGCCGATCAACGTGACGCCATATTTCTCCAGGACCCCGGATTCCGCCAATTCCACGGCGAGGTTCAAGGCCGTCTGTCCACCGACGGTGGGCAGCAACGCATCGGGGCGTTCTCGCTCGATGATTCGTTCGAGCGTGTCCACGGTAAGCGGCTCGATATACGTGCGGTCCGCCGTTTCGGGATCGGTCATGATCGTGGCCGGGTTGCTGTTGGCCAAAACGACTTCGTACCCTTCTTCCCGCAATGCCTTGCAGGCTTGCGTTCCCGAATAGTCGAATTCGCAGGCCTGTCCGATGACGATGGGTCCTGACCCGATGATGAAGATCTTATGAATGTCGTTGCGTTTCGGCATGATTCCTCAATCGTGTGCTATGTGATGGCATTCCGTTATGCCCTGATTGCGTTAACTCTGGGGTATGCGCAGGGACTTCATCTGAAAATCTCAAGGACTTCGAACTCGATATTCCCTGCCGGAACCCGGGCGATGGCTGTTTCGCCAACGGACTTGCCCAGCAAGGCCTCCCCCACAGGCGAGTTGATCGAAATTTTGCCGTTCGCCATGTCCGACTCGACGGGGCTCACCAAGACAAACGTCAGCTCTTTTTGAGTCTTGCAGTTCTTCACGCGCACCGAAGCGCCTACGTACGCCTTGGAGAAGTCGACGTCTTGGTCTTCCAAGATTACGGAGCGGGCAATCTTGTCTTCCAAATCGCGAATTCGGGCGTGCAGCATGGCCTGCTCTTCTTTCGCGGCGTGATAGTCGGCATTCTCGCGCAAGTCGCCAAAGCTGCGCGCGTGCTCGATGATACCCGCGACCTCAATTCGGCGCGTCCGGCATCTCGTATGCTCTTCCTTCATTTTCTCTAGGCCTTCGCGGCTCACATACAAGGTGTCCATGCTTCTCCCGACCTGAAGTTTTGGTGAGTTGCGGGGCCGGAAAGGGTGTGACTGTCCGGCTTTACGCGTTCCGCGATGATGTCGCTGAGGAGGGAGTATACCAGACGTTGCGCCCATCTTAAACCGGCAACATGTTTGGGATTGGCTCTGCGTTTCGAAGACATCCGTGCACAGTGTTACAATCCTGAATCGTGGGGAGGGGCGTTGGAGGGTTTGTATGGAAGCACTTGTCGTTCATTTTCAGGCGAACTGGATGGGATATGTCATCCTTCTTGCCCTGTTGCTTCCTTTTATCTATGTATTCCGCCGTGTCGCGGTTCCAGCGATACAATGGGGGGTGGAGCTCTGTATCTATGGCGCTATCTTTCATGTAGTCATGCACGGCGTTTTGAAATTGATTCGATGGTTTCGCGTAGAGTCCCAGATGAAATGGCGCGTGGAGGAGCGAACTGACCCGGGCTGGCAAACGCCGCTCGTCAATTTCTGGGAGGCTGAACTCTACAAACCCGGATGGATATTCTATTTTGAGATAGGAATGGTAGTACTCTGCATCTTTCTTATGTTGCGCTACAGGCCCATGAAAACTCAGCGTTCCGGACCTCAGAGAAAGATGCTTCGCAAGGGGCAAGTACCCCATTTGCGCCCCCCTGGAAGCAGCGTGAAGCCAAAAGGAAAGTAGGATTAGCTTATGGTACCGCAGTATGTTTACGGCCCAATCTCGAATGTTTTCACCGCGTGGGAAGCCGATGGCCGCTTCGACGAAAGCGGGCAGCGCAATCTGCTCGACTTCCTCGTAAAATCCGGCAGCATAAGCGCTTACTTTGTGCGTTCTGGGATGGGGCAGATGTACGCCTTTTCCTTTGACGAAGTGAAGCGCATAGCGGCTTTGACGTGCAAGCAACTCAAGGGTGTGGGTCCAGTCCTCGTGGGCAGCGCGGGCGAATGGGACCGCGACTATGACCGGCGTCCTGACCCCAAGGTGTTTCTGACGCAGTCAATTGAACTTGGTAAGTATGCCCAGGATCAAGGAGCCGCGGGCCTGGTCTACACGATGCCCGAGGCTATCTTGCCGGCGTCCGGCCAATCCTACGACGATGTTATCTTAAGCTATTTTCAGGCCATCAACGACGCGGTGAGCGTGCCCATCTTCCTTTACCAGCCCCCCGGCACGAAAGCCGAATATTGCGTCACTGCGGACACGGCCGCGCGTCTAGCGGACATGCCAAATATCAAAGGAATTAAGATTTCCATAGACGATGCCAGATACATATTCGGCATCTGTTATGCGGTGAAAGGGAAGGACTTTGCGTATATTGCGGGGTCGGAGTTCTCCTTCCTGCCTTCTCTGTATATGGGTGCGCAGGCGTGCATAGGCCAGGGATGCACCATAAATCCCGCAATCATTTCTGCGGTGCAAGACCGCTACGAAGCAGGTGACCGCGATGGCGCCATCGAGGCGCAGCGCTCGGTGAATTTTCTCTGCGACGAGAGTGAGTCGCCGGTGGCGTTCCTCAAGCAGTATGCGACGGAAAAGGGTTTCGCGGTACCAATCTACCATCGCGAGATGAAGTCCCCGACTTACCAGCCGCCGCGTCCTTTGACGGACGCGCACTATGCGAAGTTCAAGCGGTTACTGGAAGTCGAGTTGGCAAAGTACGTCTAGCGAAGCGTCTATCTTACACATTCCACAGGCACTTGAGAGTGTCTGTGGAATGTGTCTTTTGGGGATACGGCGGGCTTGAAATCAGGCCTGCCTTGGAGTCGGCTCCACGGGTAGCTCCACGCCCATGATTGCCATGAAATCGGCGATGATTCGAAACGTCAGGCCCCAGATCGTGTATGGGCCGTACTGAAATGATGGGAATGCCCGGCGGACGGGATCGGACGGGAAGAAGTAGTCGCGGACGTTATCCGGCTGGGCCAGGAAAGAGAGCGGGATCCACACCGTGTCTGCTACTTCATAGTTGTGGGTCAACTCCCCCACTTCCTCGGCGTGATAAACGAATGGCGTGACCGAGATATTCTGCCCCGTCAGCCTGCCCCCGTAGAGCGTCGAAAGCCGGCCCATGCAAGACTCCTCGCGCAGTAAGAGCCCCACTTCTTCCAACGTTTCGCGACGGGCTGCAGCCTCCAGACTTTCGTCGTCCGACTCGCGTCGCCCGCCCGGGAACGCCATTTGGCCAGACCAAGGATCGGCGGGGTGCTCGCACCGCTTTATGAACAGGACTTCCAGATCGCCGGACGGTCCACTGCGAAGCGCCATTGCGACCGCCGCTTCCCGTAGCGTGGGATCGGCTTCGTGAACGACGGGCGTATGTGCCAAGAGTGCGGCGCGGATGACTCCCAAGCCACCGTTGCCGCTCCATTTATCGAATTCTCCGCTCAAAGATCCCGAATCTCCCGTTCGTTCAAACAGCCTTACGCCATAGCGCGGCGAGATTATAGCCGTCGCGCCGAAAGGGATTGCAACCACGAACGCGGGGCATTGTTCTCCATCGCGTCTTGCGCTACCATACGAGTCGATTGGGCGCCAGACTCGCGGTGGGTGGTTCCGGAGAGTCACCGGGTCACGTGTTGTGCCGAGAGAAGGCTACCTGATTCCAAGCAAACACGCAGCAGAAGGAGTTCAGCATGCAAACGCTTACAGGGGATAAGGTTGGTAAGGCGGCACGGGCGGCGCTTGAAGCTGGAGAAGGCATTCTACGCTTGGCCCCAACATGGGTGCCGCGGTCGTTTCTGCAGCCGGGCCGGCGGTTGAAGCTGCATCCCGACGATTACTATGCGTTGGGGAAGAATCGCGGTGGTATCGACGAACGTTGGTTCTCGTCGACGACAGCCGCCGACAACGAGGGCGCGCCGCCCGACGAAGGACTGAGCTATGTGTTGCATGAGGGCGCACGGTTTACCCTTCGCGACGCCGTCGAGAATCTGGGCGCAGCCATCATCGGCTCCGATATCTGGAACAAGTACAAGCGGTGGCCGGTATACTCGAAGTTCTTCGACAACATGGGGCCTATCCCCCACCACCATCATCAGAGCCAGGAGCAGGCGGAATTGGTCGGGCGCGACGGCAAGCCGGAAGCCTACTACTTCCCGCCGCAGTTGAACGCCATCGGCAACAACTTCCCCCACACGTACTTTGGGCTTGAGCCGGGCACGACGAAGGAAGACGTTGTGCGCTGCCTCGAGAAGTGGAACTGCGGCGACAATGGCATCCTCGATTATTCCAAGGCGTATCGCCTGAATCCCGGCACGGGATGGCTTGTGGGGCCGTGCATTCTGCACGCTCCCGGCTCCTTGCTAACGTACGAACCCCAGTGGGGCAGCGACGTCTTCTCGATGTTCCAGTCGTTGGTCGAAGGCCGCGAAGTGTGGCGTCACCTTCTGGTGAAAGACATTCCCGAAGACAAGCACAACGACCTTGAGTTCATCGTCAACCAGCTTGACTGGGAGTCGAACGTCGATACGCACTTCAAAGACAACCACTATCTGGATCCCATTCCCGACGGCGATACCGCGAGCGCGGGCTATGTCGACAAGTGGGTCGTATACGGGCGCGTCAAGGGCGAGCAGAAGTTCACGGCGAAAGAACTCACCGTCGCCCCCGGCGCGAAAGTTACGATCAAGGACAATGGCGCATCGGGCGTCATCGTGAACCAGGGACGCGGGCGCATTAACAAGCTGGCGCTCGAATGTCCGCAGATGATCCGTTACGGCGAACTCACCGAAGACGAAGTGTACATTTCCGCCGACGCCGCCAAGGCCGGTTACACGGTCGAGAATCTCGGCAAAGAGTGTCCGCTGGTGCTTCTGCGCTACTTCGGGCCGGACGCGAATCCGAATGCGCCGAGCGTGGGCGACTACAAGAAGAAGTAATTGTATGTTGTGGCAGGGTCATTCGACCCTGCCACAACAATGAGGGGGGCGCCTGATTTTTGGCAATCAGCATCCTCCAACCGAAGAGTTCGGGGGGCAACAGCGAGGAGAGAGGTGCGATTGCATCAGTTGATCGCGCTTAGTGTGCCTTCGCAGAGACGGGGACAGCATAAGGAGAGGATTGATGAGTTCATCGAAGAATACGTATCCGAAGCTCCATAACGCGGCGTGGCCCGGCCTGGTCGGCAAGGGGAGCGATTCGGAGCCAGCCATTGGGCTGGACAAGATGATCGAGATGACTGTTAACGCCGAGGTGGACGGCGTGAAGTTCGACGGGATGGACCTGTTTCTTTCGGACCCGCACGTTAGCATCGACCTCGATGCCGACGGCATCAAGAAATTGGCCGATACGTTTCGGTCGAAAGGACTTGCCATCGGTTCGTTGGTAGCACCGGTTTGGGGCGCGACGGGCGGCGGATCGACGATAGGCGATGCCGAGGAACGCGCGAAGTTCGTGACCCAGGTGCGGAAGGCCTGTGGCATCGGACAGAAATTGCGCGAGATGGGCGCCCGCCCCTATGGAGTAATCCGCATCGACTCGGCGTGCGGCGTCGAAGATTGGTCCGCAGACCCGAAGGCAAACACCCGCAAGATTGCCGACACGTTCCGCGAGGCGTGCACGATTGCCGAGGATCACGGCGAGCGGCTGGCCGCCGAAGGCGAGGTGTGCTGGGGCGGAATGCACTCGTGGAAGGAGATGGTCAAGTTGCTAGAAATGGTCGACCGCCCGAAGACGCTCGGGTTCCAGGCCGACATGGCGCATACCTTGCTCTACACCCTCGGCGTAAACGCGTCCGAAGACGCGATCCTGCCGGCGGGTTACGATTGGAAGGACCAGGGTCTGCTTGACGCAGCGATGAAGACGTTGACTGACGCGTTGCGCCCGTGGACCATTGATTTCCACATCGCGCAGAACGACGCCACGGTGTTTGGTTCGGGATCGCATGACAAGACGGGCCGACACTGTCTACCCACGGATCCGAACGGCAAACTGGATATCGTGAAGTACGCGGGATACTGGTTGCGCGGCGCGGACGGCAAGCCAACCAAAGCACTTCAGCACGTCTGCTGGGACGGCTGCATGTTCCCGAACGCGACCATGATGAAGCAGGAAACGTGGAATAGCATCCTGGGGGCAATGGCGAAGGTGCGGGACGCGCACGGCTGGTAGGGAGTATCGAGGACGTTTTCGGGCTGAAACGAGCAGTTGATATACGAGCGCATCGCGCATCTCGATGGTTAATCTGCGACCGTCAGTGCATTCTGCGGTCAAGAGAAAGGGGTCATAGAACATGGCAAAGAAGATGTTGAATGTGGGGATGGTCGGGTATGGCTTTATGGCTCGGACGCACACGAACGCCCACTGCAAGGTCAATCATTTTTTCGACTTGGAATACCAGCCTGTATTGAAGGCGGTGTGCGCGCCGGAAGAAGATAAGACCCAGGCGTTCGCGGACCGGTGGGGGTACGAATCGATTGAGACGGACTGGCGCAAATTGGTTGCGCGCAAGGACATTGATCTCATCGAAATCTGCGCACCCAACAACCTTCACCATGACATCGCGATTGCCGCAGCCGAGGCGGGCAAGATGGTGATCTGCGAGAAACCGATCGCCCGGAACGCCACGGAAGGCGAGGAAATGTGCGCGGCAGTTGAGAAGGCGGGCGTCCCGAATTTGGTTTCGTACAACTATCGCCGCATCCCCGCGGTGACGCTGGCGAAGCAACTCATCGACGAAGGCCGGCTCGGCAAGATTTTTCACTATCGCGCCGTGTTCTTGCAGGACTGGACGATTTCGGCCGATTTGCCCCAGGGTGGCCAAGCGCTGTGGCGGCTCGACGCGGCTGCGGCAGGGAGCGGTGTTACCGGCGATCTCTTGGCCCATTGCATCGACACCGCGCTTTGGCTGAACGGTTCCATGAAGGAAGTCACCGCGATGACGGAGACCTTCATCAAAGAACGCGTGCACCAGGATACAGGTAAGAAGCAGCCCGTTGGAATCGACGATGCGTGCGCATTCCTCGCGCGCTTCAATAACGGGTCGCTGGCGACCTTCGAATCGACGCGGTACGCGCGCGGACACAAGGCGCTCTACACGTTTGAGATCAACGGCGAGCACGCCTCGATTCAGTGGGACCTGCACGACCTCCATCGATTGAGCTGGTTCGACCACCGCGACGAATCGATCGTCCGAGGTTGGCGTTCGATTCACGTTACCGATAGCGACATGCCATACATGGATAAGTGGTGGGTGCCGGGCCTCCAGATTGGTTACGAACACAGCTTCGTGCACCAGATCGCGGATTTCCTCGAGGGACTGGCCGCGGGTAAACCGGCCTCGCCGACGTTCCGCGAAGCCCTTGAGACGCAGTACGTATGCGATGCCGTGCTTGACTCCGCCAAGTCCAGAGCGTGGACTACCGTTAAGTCGGTTTAGTTCTCCAATAGGCGATCCGGCCTGTGCATTGAAGGAGAAGCTTTACGTGAGCCGCAGGATGCAAAGCAGACGGGAGTTCATTCGGAATTCCCTGGTTGTGTCCGCGGCAGCTGGAACTTCGAGCGTGGCGTGTGTCCACAGAGGCGCACGCCACG
This sequence comes from Candidatus Hydrogenedentales bacterium, assembly GCA_041662805.1. Taxonomy (GTDB): domain Bacteria; phylum Hydrogenedentota; class Hydrogenedentia; order Hydrogenedentales; family SLHB01; genus JAIBAQ01. Next base: position 16,899 of record JBAZRU010000041.1, read on the forward strand.
CTCGCCCCAACATTCTCTTCATCTACACGGACGATCAAGCGTCCTGGTCCCTCGGGTGTCTCGGCAACACCTATGCGCGCACGCCCAATCTCGACAAGTTTGCGTCGGACGCGATCAATCTCACGAACAGTTTTGTCGTAACACCGGTCTGTTCCCCGTCGCGCGCCGGATTGCTCACCAGTCGCTACGGCACGGAAGTTGGGATTACGGATTGGCTCTGCCCCAATGGCGGTCCTTTCACGCGCGACGAATCTGAAGTCGGACTCGTTTCCTATTTGCCGACGTGGGTTCGAGAATTATCCGACGACGGATATGACACAACCCTGGTTGGCAAGTGGCATTTGGGCATACAGGACTCGTCTCACCCGAGACAGTTCGGATACCGGCAGTTCTTGGGATTTCGCGCCGGGGGTGTCACGGCGCAGGACCCGACGTTGGAGATCGACGGGGTCGACCGGCAAATGGAAGGATTGACCGACGACATCCTCACCCAGTTGGCTTTGGAACAAATCCGGCGCGCTTCCAAGTCACAGCCGTTCTTGCTCTCGGTGCATTTCCGGAATCCCCATTCGCCGTGGGTGCCGTATAACGAGGGCGATGCAGCGGCGTACAGAGACGCAGCCGTACCAGTCCCAGAGCCAGACTTCCCGCACCTCGATACCGAGCGCGTCAAGAAGTCGATGCACGATTACATGGTGAACGTCACGAGCATCGACCGGAATGTCGGGCTCCTTCTGGCGGAACTTGAGCGAAGGGGAATGGACGACAATACCATCGTCGTCTTCACGAGCGACAACGGCTACAACATTGGCCAACACGGGATCATCCACAAAGGCAATGCCAGTTGGATAACCAACGCCGTCAAGGACATCCCGAGAGGCGACACGCGTCAGTTGCGGTCGAATATGTTCGACACGTCCTTGCGGGTTCCGGCATTTATTCGCTGGAAACAGGGACTTCCGAGGGGGCGCAAGCTGGACCGCACGATTACGAATCTGGACTGGTACAAGACCCTGCTCGCACTGTGCGGTATCCAATCCGGCGGGAATGCAATTCTTCGTGGGCGCGATTTCTCGCCCTTGCTTCGAAATGAGGTTGTGCCGTGGAATGACGACCTGTATGCGGAGTACAGTCAGCATCACTACACCGAAGCCGCGATGCGGACCTACCGGACCCAGGAATGGAAGCTGACACGCGACTTCCACAATCAAG
>JBAZRU010000042.1:0-18007 GCA_041662805.1 Candidatus Hydrogenedentales bacterium
GGCGACTGTCAAGCCCCTTTCGGGGCATTAAAAAATGGTGCTGGGCTAGCGTCCGGCTAGCTTGTGGGAGGGACGGCGCTTAGGCTGGGAGGCGTCGGCCAGGTCCTGAAGCGTGCGCTTTTCCAGTTGCGCGAGGAGTTGTTCCTTGGCCTTGACCCACGTCTCGTGAAGCGGGCACGGGCGTTTTGTGCCGCACTCGGGAAGACCTAGGACGCAATGGTCGAACGTGTCATCGCCCTCTACGGCGCGAATGACGTCCAGGAGCGAGATTTGGTCCGGAGGTATGGTGAGCACGTAGCCTCCGCCCGGCCCCCTCAACGCGCGAAGAAATCCGCCTTGGACCAGCGCTTGGAAGATCTTGCGCGAAAACGACTCGGGTATGCCGGTTTGCAGGCAGACATCCGCAGCCTGAAACCGGCCGTCTTCATTTTGCGTTGCGGCATAGGTCAAGGCCCGCAACGCGTATTCGCAGCCTTTCGAGTAGAGCTTGAACAAGGTTGGCTCCTTTGATTAATGGATAATCATGTCCATTATTGTGACCGATACGAGCCAATCTGTCAATAGGACCGTATTTCGTGGGCTTTGTGATCGGAAACGGAAAGGGGTAGGCTTGATTCGGTTTGCAGCGGGAACTGTGCCTTGTATTCGGGGGATAGCGCCCGTTGCGGCTTCAAGCCTGGTTGCGACGCCATTTGTGAAACGTGTTTGAAGGAGAAGATTCGAGTGTCGAGATTCGCGATAGCCGGCCTTTGTGTGTGCGTGGCCTTGATGGCAGGGGCATGCGCGACGGCGCCGGTGCAGAATGACCGGCTGACCCGTTTGCCGGGGTCCAGCGGATATCGATTCAGCAACCTGACGCCAGGCGAGGACAACACCGACAGCCTGTTCATCATACTCACGTTCTCGGGAGGGGGGACGCGCGCGGCAGCGTTGGCCTACGGGGTCTTGGAGAAACTGCGCGAGACCGAGATAGTGTGGGAGGGCAAGCCCCGCCGGCTTTTGGATGAAGTGGATGCCATATCCTCCGTATCCGGAGGCAGCCTGCCCGCCGCCTATTTTGCATTGTTTGGGGAGCGGACCTTTGCGGATTTTCCGGACAAGGTGCTGTACCGCGATATCCAGTCGAACCTCCTTTCGCAGGGCCTTCATTGGCGCAACTACATCAAGCTCGCGTCGCCGTTCTATGGCCGGACGGATCTGATGGCCGACACGTTCACGCGGGAGATCTTCGAGCGAAAGACGTTTGGCGACTTATTGGCCCGGAGGACTCGGCCGTTTATTCTCATCAACTCTACGGACATGGCCTTAGGGAGCCGGTTCGAGTTCACGCAACGGCAGTTCGATCTCTTGAATTCCAATCTGGACAGTTATCCCATCGGTCACGCGGTGGCGGCTTCGGCGGCGTTTCCCGGTTTGCTCACGCCAATGACGTTACGCAATTTCGACAAGGGATCCGATTACCAGCCGCCGGCGTGGCTCACGGCCAGTCTCAAAGAGAGCGACACGCAGAGCGCTCAGTATGCGTTGGCGGTCGAGATGCAGAGTTACTTGAGGTCCGATCGACCCTACGTTCATCTTTCGGATGGCGGTGTCTCGGACAATCTGGGGGTGCTCCCCGTCATTCAGTTTATGGATGGCGTGGTTCCCGACGACAGTCTACGCGCGGCGCTGGACAGCGGCGCCATCCGGAAGGTCGTCATCATTACCGTTGACGCGAAGCGCGCCGGGAAAGTGTCGTGGGATCAAACCCGCGATGTGGTGGGCTTATTGAACGTCTTGAATGTGGTGAGTTCCGCGCCTCTCAGCAACTATTCCGAGGCCGAGATATCATTCCTTCGGACCTACCTGCGAAACCTCAATTCGCTGCGGGAGCTTCGGGAGAAGGCCATCACCCTCGTGGGAAAAGACGCGGTCGACGATAAACTGCCGGAACTCCGCGTTCCGGACTGCAAATACTATTTCGTTGAGGTCGGGTTCAACCGGGTCCAGGATGAGGCCGAGCGCAACTACTTGAATGCGATACCGACGTCGTTCAAGTTGGAGCGAGAGCAAGTGGACAAGCTTCGGAGTTCCGCGGGGTACATCTTGGACAAAGACGCGGATTTTCAAACGTTTCTGAGTGAATTGAAGTGACGCACAATCGGGGGGAGCGACATGTTCGTAGGCACGGTTAGAACGGAAGTCCTGAAGGGATGCGCACTACTTGCGTCTGCGATCACGTTGGCGTGTTGTGTGTGCAGCGCAGACGAAAGCGCGTGGCAGAATTTGGCGAAAGGCGCCGCTTACACGCTGGACCCCGCGCCCAACTATCAGCATTGCACAGAACCCGGTGACGCCACGCAACTCACGGACGGCGTCTACACGGAGGGGCACTTCTGGACGCAAGCTACGACTGTGGGCTGGTCCGCAGTAGGGCAGGCAATAATCACGGTCGACCTCGGTGCGGTCAAACCTATTCGAGGCGTTTCGTTCAATACGGCGGCCGGCGTCGCCGGTGTAACGTGGCCGCGGGCAATATTCATGTTTGTCGCGGGCGAAGACAAGCAGTTTCGTTTTCTGGGGGACCTTGTTGTCTTGAGCGAGAAGCCGAAGTCGTCGGTGCAGGGGGAATATGCGCTGCACAGGTTTTCAACCGATGCGCTGCGCGCCCATGGCCGGTATGCCGGGTTCGTGATCATGAACGATCCGTTCACGTTCGTGGATGAAATTGAAGTAGCGGCGGGTGACGACGCGTGGCTCACGGAGCCCGCGGAAGGCGAGGCGATTGCCGACCTCAAGGAATTCACGAAGCGGCTCAACGTGCATACTTCCGTGCAGCGCCGATTGCGCGAAGACATCGATTCCGTGCGCAAGGCCTCCGAAGATAGCGGAGTCCCGAAGAATATTGCGAAGAAGGCGACTGAGGAATTGGATGCCGTAGCCGATGAAGCGTCGAAGCTGACGCCGGCGTATCCCGCTAACTTCAAAGCGGTGCTTCCGCTAAGCCCCTTGCACGCGCGCGTGTTTCGGACCCAGGCGAGCATTTGGTCCGCGAAGGGAATTGCGCCGATGACGGTTTGGCAAGCGGGCCTCTGGGATGCATTAGGTCTATTTGCCGAGCCCCCGAAGGAAGCAAGCCCTCACGTGGAAGTCTGGATGATGAGCAACGAGTATCGGGCGGGTTCCTTCAATGTGACCAATGCAACGCAAGACGAGATGACGGTGCAGATGCAATTTGAAGGGCTGCCCGGCGGGGCGGCGCCTGCGTATGTGACCGTACACGAAGTTGCATGGACCGATACACGCACGGGATTTCCCGTGGCGGCCGCGTTGCCGTTGGCGGAGAGGCGCGGCGATGGTTACGCGATTCACGTTCCGCCAGGAATGACGCGGCAGGTCTGGTTGACTTTCTACCCAACGGAACTGGAGCCGGGGATGCACGCGGGGAGCATCGTGTTGAAATCCGGCGAGCTGGCCGCGTCGATTCCAGTGAGCCTGAATCTGTATCCCCTTCGTTTCCCGGATAAGCCGCGGCTACATCTCGGGGGCTGGGACTACACGGACCGTCCGGCCATGTATGGCGTTACGGCGGAAAGGCGCGAGGAGTTCGTCGCCCACTTGAAAGCGCATTTTGTGGATTCTCCGTGGGGAACCCCCGGAACACTGACCTACGGGGAGTACGACGCCAACGGTGTGTGCACAACGCCGCCCGACACGGAGTATTGCGATGCGTGGATGGACCGCTGGGCGGGTGCGGCGCAGTACTGCGTCTTCCCATCCGTCTCGAGCAAGATCGGGAACCTGGACATGGGGACGCCTGCTTTCGATGCGGCGGTCAAGGCATGGGTTACCTTCTGGGCCAACCATTTTCGCGAGCGCGGTCTGAAGCCGGAACAGCTTGTCATACTGTTGGTGGACGAGCCGCATGCGCCGGAACAGGACGCCATTATCGCGGCATGGGCAAAGCCGATTCGCGAAGCGGCCACGGGCGTGCGGATTTGGGAAGACCCCATCTATGACAGCATGGCGATAGCCGAAGCGGCGTGGCTCCCGTTCTGCGATGTGCTGTGTCCGAACCTGCCTAGCTTTCTGAACGCGAGCCAAGAGTTCAGAGACTTCTTTGTGGCGCAACGGGACAAGGGCACGATTCTTGAGTTCTACTCATGCAGCGGCCCGGCGCGTTTGCTCGATCCGTACACATATCACCGGCTTCAAGCGTGGTCTTGCTGGCAGTATGACGCGAAGGCTACGTACTTCTGGGCCTTTGGCGACACCGGCGGCGGAGATTCGTGGAACGAATACGGGGCAAACGGAAATGGCTATGCGATGTCGTTTGTCGGGCCCGAAGGGATAACGGACGGAAAGCACATGGAAGCGTGCCGCGAGAGCATTGAGGACTACGAGTACTTGGCCATGTTGAAAGAGACCGTCGACGCCGCGGCCGCCCGAGGCGTCGACGCAACGAAGGTCGATGCAGCGCGCGCACTGCTCACGGACATTCCCGCGCGCGTATGCGCAGCCTACGAAAAGAACCGCGGACTCTGGTGGTACGAAGCAGGCATAGACCGAAGCGTGGCCGACAACGGGCGCAAGGAATTGCTGGACGCGCTGGCCGGGTTGAATCCGTAGAGGTCAGAGCGAACGCCACAATTCGATGGGGCGTGTCGCATTGGTTGCGAACGGCAGTGCAACCTTTTGGCCGGTTGCGGCGGATTGGTATGCCGCGAAGATTGCTTCGAGCACAGCGCGCCCGTCTTCGCCCGCGACGAGCGGCTGTGTGCCGTTGGCGACGCAATCGACGAAATGGGCCATTTCCTGCGGGAAGCCGTAGTTCCATTCTTCTTCGTACATCGTGAAGGACCAGCCTTTGGTCGAGCCGGCCTTCTCGACCGCGTAGCCGTATCCCTCGCTGCTGTAGGTCTGAATGGCGTTGCCTTGAAGCAGGTTCGCATACGCGACACCCTTGGAGCCATGGACCTCGGCGCGGTCGTCCATGCCCCCGAGCTTGGTCCAGCTTTCTTCCGCCATGGCAACAGCGCCGTTCTCGAATTCGAGGATGAGGATGGCGTTGTCGTCGCCCTTCGTCTTTTCGCCATGAACCTGCGTGCTCATCTGTGCGTACACGGACTTGACGCGGGAACCGTTCAGCATCCATCGGAAGAACGCGATGGCGTGGCATCCCATATCCATGGTCACGCCACCGCCGCTGCGCGATACGTCCCAGAAGTGCGCGGCGTGCGGGCCGTCGTGCTTCTCCGATTGCTTGACAAGCGTCGGCGCGCCGAGGGCGCCCTCGTCCAAGAGCTGCTTCATGCGAACATATTTCGGGGCGAAGCAGAGTTCCTCCGCATACATGAGTTTTACGCCGTGCTTTTTGCAGGCGGCGATCATCTGGTCCGCTTCGCTCAGGTTCATGCACATGGGCTTCTCGACGACGATGTGCTTGCCCGCCGCCGCGGCATCGAGCGCGATGCGGCAGTGGAGGTCGTTGGGCGCGCCAATCACGATCATTTGAATATCGTCGCGTTGGAGTAGTTCACGATAGTCCGTGAATGCGTGTGGAATGGCAAACGCATCCGCGAAACGGCGGGCGTTGCCGGGCGTGGGGGAGGCCACCGCCACAAGGCGCGCATTGGGAACGTGCTTCAATGCGCGTGCGTGAATCGTGCTGATGAACTGCGAGCCGATGAGCCCAACGCCGACGCGGGATTCCATGACTGCACCCTTTCCAAACTGACCTAATGCCATCTATTGAGGATATGCCTCGCGGTCGCAAAGCGTAATCGTGTTGGGATGCGTCCACAGCAGCGAGCCGGGGAAATCGGTGTCGATGCGCTGCGTAAGGAAACGGCGCATGGGGTCCCGTTTCGATGCTCCGAAGTTCAAGAGGAGAATCATGCGCGACTGCAGGATGTCCGCCATGCCGAGGGTCAGGCCATAGCGCGGCTTTGCCCCGGCAAGCATGGAGTGCCCCATGGCCGTTTGGGTGAGATCGGCCACGTGGCAGTGGGGCGAAAGCGTGGCGGCGGGTTCGTTCATGCCAAGGTGGCCATTGAGCCCCAGGCCCAACACGCAGACGTCGATGGGGCCAAGCTGCTCCAACACGCTGCGCATGCGCACGCATTCGGCTTGGGGATCGGCAGGGGTGCTTGTGAATCCGAAGTAGCGTTCTTCCGCAATGCGGAGCGGCTTGACGAGATAGTCGCGGAGATACTGCTCGCACGTACCGGGATGCTCCATGGGGAGGCCGCCCCACTCATCCAACTTGAGGAGGCGCATGCGCGAGAAGAGCGCCGGTTCCTGTTGCGCGAAGGCGCTCAAGCCCCGGTAGGCGCCCGCGGGCGACGAGCCGGTCGCCGCGCACAGTAGCAGATCGGGCTGCAGCCGCACTTCGTGCATGAGGAGTTCAGCGGCGCGTTGTCCCACTTCGACTTCGCTTGAGAGCACGTCAATCTTCAATGGTTGCTTCCTCGTTGCGGTTAGGTGTCTTGTTGTTTCTTGGGCAATGCGCGGGTCGCGCCCGTAGAGATGCCGCCATCTACGAGAAGGGTTTGGCCGGTGATGTAAGCGCTTGCCTCGGACGCGAGAAATACGACCGCGCCGTCGAGGTCTTGGGGTTGGCCAGGGCGTTTCAAAGGAATGCGGTCGCACAGATACTCGACCCACTCTTGGTTCTCGTACATAACGGCGTTCTGCGCCGTCTTGAACCAGCCGGGCGCGAGGCAATTCACGGTGATGCCGTGTACGCCCCAATCGTCCGCGAGACTCATGGTGAGTTGCTTCGTACCGCCCCGGCTCGCGCTGTAGGGTCCCAGGCCCGCATAGCCGAAGACGGCCGTGACGGATCCGATATTGACGATGCGTCCGTAGTGTTGCGGGACCATGAAACGCGCGACGGCCTGAGAGACAAAGAACGTTCCGCGAAGATTCGTATCGAGCACTAGGTTCCAGTCGTCCCACGTAATTTCGAGAGCCGGTTTTCGCACGTTGCAGCCCGCGTTGTTGACGAGTATGTCGATGCGCCCGAAGTGCGTGTGCGCCGCCTCGGCCATGGCCTCAATGCTTTGCGGGTCGCACACATCGAGCGTGAGCGGCAGCACGCGCCGGCCCATTACCTCGATCTCTTTCTGGAATTCGCCTAAGGCATCCATGTGGCGGCTCGTGATCACGAGATCGGCCCCGGCGCGGGCCAGCGCGCGCGCCATGTATTGGCCAAGTCCGCGGCTTGTCCCCGTTACAATGGCCACTCGTCCGGTCAGGTCGAATAGGGATTCGCTCATGGGGACTGTCCCTCGTCGTCGGGCGTTAGGATCACTTTCATGAGCCCCTTATCTTTCGCGTACAACCGGTCGAACCACTTCGCGCCCTCGGCAAGCGGCGCAACTGCGGTGATGAGGCGATCAACCTGAACTGTGCCGTCCGCGAGCCAATCCAGAACGCGTGGGTATTCTCCGGCTGAGGCGCATGAGCTCAGTATCGACAATTCGCGCGTGACCGCGAGTTGCAGCGGAAATGTGACGTGCGGCGTCACGTTGCCCACGAGCACGGCCGTGCCTCCCTTGCGCAGGGACTCCACCGCCAGGCGAACAGTCGGATCCGCGCCAACTACTTCGAAGGCTACGTCCGCTCCAGCGCCTTCGGTGCAGGCACGAATGTGAGCCAACGCGTCCGTGTCGTCGTAACATATCGTTTCGTGCGCACCAAACGCACTCGCGAGGTCCAGCCGGGTCTTGTCGATATCGACGGCGATGATGCGGCAACCCGCCAGACGCAATACTTGCACGACAAGAAGTCCGATCATCCCCGTGCCAATCACTACCACCGTGTCTTCGGGAGAGAGGTTTGCCCTTCCCACGGCGTGTGCCGCCACAGACACGGCTTCGGCCATGGCTGCATGATCGAACGAAAGCGCGCCGGGCAAGCGATACAGGATGCTTGCGGGGACGGAGATATACGCGGCGAAGGCCCCGTCTTGCCGATAGTCTTCACACGATACGCCGAGCACGCGACGGTTGTCGCACAGGTTGACGCGGCCTTGTTGGCAGTAAGCGCAGACTCCGCAGGAGATCGTGGAATCGAATGTGACGCGGTCGCCGTCGCGCCATTCGCGGACACCGGCTCCAACTTTCGCGATTGTCCCAGCTGCTTCATGTCCCATAATGATGGGTGGGCGGCGTCGTCCGGTGCTGCCGTCCATGCCATGAACATCGCTGCCGCATATTCCGCATGCCTTCACGGCGATGAGCACTTCCTTAGGGCCACAGCGCGGAAGGGGGACCTGCGTGTACTCGAAACGCTTGTACTCTGTAAGGACGAGGGCTCTCATATCGAATCCACGTTTCCGGACTACCACTCCCCGGACTGAACTTCCAGATACCGTTGCAGAACTGCAATCCACTGCGCGGTCAGATCCGCCTGACGTGGGGCCATGTCGGCCAAGCCCGCGCCGGGGACGTAGCGGCGGAGGTCATAGAGCCGGGCTGTTCCCCGAGGGCCGGACGTATCTTTCACAAAGGGTGTCCGGGCAGTCTCCCAATAGATGCGCCACGAATTGTTGCGTGCGGTAATCACGAGAGGGTCGCCCGCTACGGATGCGGGTTCCTCAATGATCGAATCGCCCAAGAGACTCTTCGGAGCAACGGACGATCCCAAGGCCACTTTGCAGAGGGCTGCAATCGTGGGCGCTACATCTTCGATGCTCACCAGGTCCTTTCGTTCGGCCGGTTTGAGGCCGGGACCGAAAAGAACCAAAGGAATGCGCAACGCCGGTTCGGTGAGCCCTGGCTCGGTAGCTGAAGCACCCCCTGCGAAGTCCGTTCCGTAGGTACCCGTGACGATGATATAGGTGTTAGCCCCTCTCGCCGAGTCGCGGACGCTTGACAAGAACTTTCCGAGGGCGCGATCCACGTAGGTGAGTGCGGCCTCGTAGATGGCCTGCGGGTCAGCCGCGGCTCCACTGATGCCATAGTGTGCACGTGCCGAGGGATCGCGCAACTCGGTGAGGCGAAGAAACGCGAAATACTGCGAACCGTGGTTCGCGGCAATCCACGCCGCGGCTAGGTTCAGCGTTTCGGTGGAGCCGAAAGCCGGAAGCTCGGCAGGCTTGGTGGATGCATCGGCATCGACGGTTGCAGGCGCGACAATGACCGACGAATCGGGTGAAGTCGACTCTTCGAAGAGCGCGGAAGGGTCGAAAATGTCGAACCCGCGCGCAATGGAATTTTCGAAGACCAAATCGTTCGAGCGGTCGCCTTCGGTGAATGCCGCGGTTGCGTACCCCGCCTCGTGAAGCGTCTCCGCGACCGTCTTGATGGATGGGGGCGTGGGGCCAAGCCGTTTGCCGAGGTGGCCGTGACGAAGCGGGCCGACGCCGGTCATCAACGACATGGAAGCCGCGGGAGATTCGGGAGACGTGGTGTACGCCTGAAGGAAAGAGACGGAGCCTTTAGCAAACTTGCCCAGCGACGGAGTGAAGGCTGTGCGTGTGCCGAGTCCGGTGACGTGATAGGCCCCCAGGCCGTCTATTGCGATCACGACGACACTCGGAGTGGCCTTGGCGGTTTGCGCCACGTTGAGCACCGGCCCAGAAACAAGCACGCTGCGCTCGGACTGGACAGCGGGCCGCAATTTTGTGAGCGCGCGCCACTTCGGCGGTTCTTCGAGTCCCCACATGACGGTGCAGGCAGTGGCATCATCCGGGACGATATCCGCGGGGAGACGCATCTCGAGCCAACGCGACCGATCCACATCAATCCAGGCTTCATAGGATTTTCCGCTCTCGCTTTCGAAGTCAATGGTCGTGTGAATGCGATCGACCCGGTTCTCCTCGGGGGCGTCCGGGAGGTTCGCCAACCGAAAGGTCAGGACGGTGTCGGAGCCTGGGGTCAGGGGGACGGTCAGATCGGCTCCCTCTCGCAAGGCGCGCGCCATGGCATAGGCGCCACCTATCCGATAAGGCTTGGCTTCCTCCGGCCCCGTGTGCTGTGCCCGCTCGACGCGCCCGAGCCACGATGCGGAGCAGAGGTACCCCGCGAGCAGGGCCGTGGCAGCGGCAGCCGCCCAGATCGCGGCTGGGAAGCGATTCCCAGGCAAGCTGCGCAAAAACGAGAACAGGGTGAACGCTTTAAGGGCAATATGGGCGGCGGCAAACGCGGCCAGGAATATGAGCGGCTCGACTTCTGTGAGGATTGGATACGGCCAGGGAATGTCTATGCCCATCAAATACGGCACGAGGAGCAGGCAGGCCATGTGCGAGAGGCATTCCGGAAACAGGGGGAGGTTGGTCTTCGGAGGCCACAAGAGACGCAAGAAGGCGACATAACACAACTGGGTGGAAGCATACGCGCAGGCAATGCCCATGGTGAGCATGGCGCCACCGGAGAAGCCAGTGATAAAGCCTTGCTCCGCCACGACGTGACGAATGTAGACACCGGTCATTCCCGATGAGAAGAAGAGTGTCAGAAGGTATAGTGCGAGCACGTCTTAGGTCCGGTTGGGAATAGGTTTCACGGTTGATCCCCTCGTGTCCGCATGAAGGTACCACGCAACCGCACCGGTAACCAAATGACCGAGGTGATTTGCGGTTCGCGCTGGAAGAAGAGGGCAGCGGGGATTTGTGCGCCCTTCGATGCTCTGCTATGATCGCCCGATGCTGTAGGAATCTTCGTATACACCTGCCGCCGGCTTGGGCTGGCCGCGTTTCCAAGCACATTCGTGGAGAGCATCATCACGTGATCAATCGAGTTTTGAAGGCGGTATTTGGCACCAACAAGGAACGGCAGGTCAAGGCGCTGGAGCCCTTGCTCGCGGCGGTGCGCACGTATGAAGCCGCCTGTGCGCGCATGACCAACGACGAATTGCGCAGCCAGACGGGTCAGTTCAAGGAAAAGCTGTCGCAAGGTGCCAGCTTGGACGATTTGCTACCCGAAGCGTTTGCCGCGTGTTGCGAGGCCGCTAAGCGCGTGGCGGGCATGCGTCCCTTCGACGTGCAGATTGTCGGCGGTATCGCGCTGCACAAGGGGCAGATCGCCGAGATGGTCACCGGCGAAGGCAAGACCCTCGTGGCCACGCTGCCCGTGTACCTGAATGCGCTCACGGGCTTGGGTGTGCATATTGTCACCGTCAACGACTACCTCGCCCGGCGCGACCGCGAATGGATGGGGCCCATCTGCGAATTCATGGGGCTGACCGTAGGGCTTGTCCAGCACGATATGGACAATGCCGAGCGCCAGGTCGGTTATCGCGCGGATATCACCTATGGCACGAACAACGAATTCGGGTTCGATTATCTGCGGGACAATATGGCGCGCCGTCCGGAGCATCGGGTTCAGCGCCCATTGAACTACGCGATCATCGACGAAATCGACTCGATTCTGATCGACGAAGCGCGCACGCCGCTGATTATTTCCGGACGTCCCGAGAAGGGCACGGACCTCTACTACAAGGTGGACGCGGCGGTCCGACAGATGCGCAAGGAGAAGCACTACGAGGTTGACGAGAAACACCGGCATGTCCTGTTGACCGAAGAAGGCATGACGACGGTCGAGCGGCTGCTGGGCGTCGAGGACTTGTATGTGGCCGATCAGTTGGGGATTGTCCACATGATCGAGCAGGCGATTCGTGCTCACAACTTGTATAAGCGCGACGACGAATACGTGGTGCGCAACAACGAAGTGCTGATCGTCGACGAGTTCACGGGGCGTATGATGGAAGGCCGGCGTTTTTCCGACGGGCTGCACCAGGCGCTGGAGGCCAAGGAAGGGGTTTCGGTCCAGTTCGAGACGCAGACGATTGCGAGCATCACGTATCAGAACCTTTTTAGATTGTACAAGAAGATTGCGGGCATGACGGGTACGGCGGTCACGGAGGCGATGGAGTTTGCGCAGATCTACGATCTCGATGTCATGCAAGTTCCCACGAATCTGCCGTTGATCCGCGACGACATGACCGATCTGGTATTTGCGACCGAGAAGGGGAAATTCAAGCACGTGGTCGACGAAATCTGCCATTTGCACGAGACGGGGCGGCCCATTCTTGTGGGCACGGTGTCGATCGAGAAATCGGAAGTCGTGGCGGCGTTGTTGAAAGAGCGGGGCATTCAAGAATTCCAGGTGTTGAACGCCAAGCACCACGAGCGAGAAGCGTCCATCATCGGGAACGCGGGAAAGCAGAGCGCGATTACGATTGCCACGAACATGGCCGGCCGCGGCACGGACATCAAGTTGGGTGAAGGTGTGCGCGAGGTGGGCGGGCTTGCCGTGATTGGAACCGAGCGCCACGAATCGCGCCGCATCGACAATCAGTTGCGAGGCCGTTGTGGACGCCAGGGCGATCCCGGCACCACGCGCTTCTTCCTTAGCCTTGAAGACGAAGTGGCGCGGTTGTTCGGCGGCGACAAGGTCAAGCGCATGCTCGAGTGGACCGGCAGCAAGGAGGACATGGACTCCGAGCCCCTCGGCCAACGCATGGTTTCGCGGGCCATCGAACGCGCGCAGCGTCAAGTCGAAGAGTTCAACTTCGAGGCGCGCAAGCATCTGAAAGAATACGACGACGTCATGAATAAGCAGCGGCAAATCATCTATGGGATGCGCCGCGACGTGCTTGAGGATAGTGACGTCTCGGAACGCATCCACGGGATGTTCGAGAATCTCGTGTACGAGATGGTCGATCAGTACGCGCCGGAAAACGAATTGCCGGAGAATTGGAACATCGAAGGTCTGGAATCGCGGTTCAAACATCTCTTCGGATTCGCGCCATCGCTTCAGGCGCCGGACGACGCGTCGGAACCGAGTCCGCTGGGCGACGATCTTTTGGAGCAGGTGAAGGCCGCGTACGAGCAGCGGCAGAAGAGCATCGAAGAGGACTACCGTGCGAGCTATCGCGAGCAAATAGGCGGCGACGATGCCGCTATTCCTTTTGCAAAGCTGGCGCGCAAGTACGTGCATGACATCGAGAAGATGGCGCTGTTGAGCGCCGCCGACGACAAGTGGATCGATCACTTGTATTCGATGGACTACTTGCGCGAAGCGGTGCGCCTGCGCGCGTATGGACAAAAGGATCCCTTGGTCGAGTACAAGTCCGAGAGTTTCGAAATGTTCGACACCATGATGCGCTCTATCGAGGAGACCGTGGTGACGACCGTCTTCATGTTGATCGATCCCGAGGTTCGCAGCCGCCGCCGTTCGGATGCGCGGCGGGGCACGCTGACCGCGGGGAACGACCCCTTCGCCAGCATTTCGAACTACACCATGGTGGGCGCGGACAAGGAGCAGGACCGCAGTTTCGCGTCATACGATACGAGCCGTTTCAACCTTGCGGGCCAGGAAGGTGCGCGACGGCGGATTCCGGGTGCGGGCGAGGAAGAAGAGGCTCCCAAGCCGAAGCGCGAACCGGTGCGCAACTTGACGCCGCAAGTGGGGCCCAACGATCCGTGCCCGTGCGGCAGCGGCAAAAAGTACAAGAAGTGCTGCGGCGGACAATCCTGAGGGGCCTGATCGCAGGGCCATTGAAATCCACACACAAGGACAATCGCTCCGTGCGCGTATCGATGCTCGGCGCATCGCGAACGCTTGTTCTCGCAGTTGTCGCCATTAGCCTCTTCTGGATCGTGATGCTTGTCCTGTTGTTGCGCCGGGAAGTCTTCCTGCCTAGGCTCGCCGCGCTGTCTCTTGCCAATCCCGCTTACTCATCGGAGTCGACGAATACCTCGATGGGGATCTTTCTCGATGAACGAATGGTCGGGACCGTGAACGTGCGCACAAATCCCAACACGCGCGACGGGAAGGAAGGAATCACGGTTGGGCTGTTTTCGCGCATGCGCCTCGATATGCTGGGCGAAGACAATGAACTCGTCGTCAGGGGCAACGCTTGGTTCGCGCGCGCAGGGGGGCTGTCCGATTTCGATTTCGAGTTGGTCTCCGGCGATCACGAGACGTCCGTCAGTGCCGTGATTTCCGACGGCTTTCTCGATGCCAAGGTGAACAGCGGCGGAGAAGAATTCCCCGTCAAGTGGCCCATCAAGGACGATCTCGTACTTTGGAACAACATGGGGACATCGACGCTGAATGTGCCCGCCATGGAGAAGGGACAGGAGTACTTCGTCGATACGTTCGACCCTATGACCATGTCCGTAACGCATGCGCGTATGACCTACGTGGGCGATGAATCGTTGGACATCGAGGGCACGTCCGTCACGACCAGAGTGGTGACCACAAGCATTTCGGGCATCGAATCGAAGGCATGGATTTCAGATAGAGGTGAAGTCATGAAGGCGGAGACGCCGCTTGGCTTCACGTTGAAACGCATTTCCACACGGGAGGCCGCGACCGGCTTGGACGCAGGGGACGAATCGAACAGTCTGCTCCGTCGCGTGGCAATCGTGCCGACGGGCCGGCGTCCAATTCGCGGCGCGAGGCGCATGATCGCCTGTCTTGACGGAGTTCCGAAGGAGGCGACGGTTCCCACGGACGAAACGCAACAGCCACACACGGACGGCTGCTTCGTGATTGAATCGCCTTCATCGGAGGAAGGACTCGATTCGCCTGGGGTTTCGTTCGAGAGCATGGATGCGTATCTCGCCGCCGATCCGTTCGTGCAATCGACCCATCCGCGTATTGTCGAGCAGGCGAAGTCCATCGTGGGCGGCGAGGTGCGTCCGTGGCAGCGCGCAAAGCGCATTAACGACTGGGTGTTTGAGCATATCGAGAAGAAGGCCGTGCTAAGTCTGCCGTCGGCCCTGGACGTGCTCGCTACGGGCGAAGGCGACTGCAACGAGCATACGGTGTTGTTCGCGGCATTGGCGCGCGCATCCGGCGTGCCCGCGCGCATCGCCATCGGCGTCGTGTGGAGCGATGAATACAACGGCTTCTACTATCACGCATGGCCCGAGGTATACGTAGGGCGCTGGGTGTGGATGGACCCGACCTTTGGCCAGAGCTTTGCCGACGCCACCCACATCAAGCTGCTCAACGGCGGCATCGAAAAATGGTGGCAAGTCGCGCAGTTCCTTGGCAAACTTCAAATCGACGTCGCGACCGTGGAGTAGTCCTGAGACAGGGGCAGCTACTTCCGCGGGACGCAGCGATAGATCGCCGTCGAGTGGGGTGGAAGGATGTCTCCCCAACGGTTCGAGTCGAGCGCAAAGGGGAAGGTGCTGCTCGGTACGACGCGCTCGACCGTGCTGCACGCCGTTGGCCAGCGAAACTGGTACTGTCCGCCCTCGCCGGTATGAACGATGAAGTACTGCCCAATGACGCCGGTCATACACGGGGCGGCGGTGTAGATGTGCACGCCGGTCTTTTCGCACATAACGCGGAGCAGCCCGACGGGCACGCGCGGCACGGCGGCGTACACGCTCACGCCGTTGCCCATTGGCGTCGCGGCCACGGCCACATCGCCGGTGTCCTTGTAGACGGCCATGATGTTGGCGTTGCGCGCATCGGACACATAGAAGCGTAAATCCCACTCGGGTTGCTCAATGGTCCATGATTCCTGCGTTGCCTTGCTTTCGAGCGTGAGCGGACCGGGCATTGCTTTCGCCGCGATGGGCATGCCTGTGATCGCTTCCATGCGGGCCGGGTCCGGCCCGTTGGGTCCGACGAGGTCCGGCGCATAGGTCCACACGACGGTGCCTCCGCGCGCGAGGATCTTCTCCAGGGCGGACTTCTCGATATCGGCGACCGAATACGGGTTCGCGAGGATCACGAGCTTGACGGACAACGGCAGCCGCGGCAAATCGCTTTGCAGGTAATAGCCGACGGGCGCGCCCAGTCGCGCAAGCTCGGAGCGCCAGAGTCCCAGCGACTGCAACAGATACGGATGCGTCGTGTCGCGCAGCAGGTGCGGGGCCGTTTCGCTCGCCACGAAGGCCACTTCGGGCGCGAACGGCGGCATGCTACGCAGCTCGGCGGCCATGCGGCGCAGCACCGAGGTCGATTCCCAAAATGCCGTGCCGTCCCACCGCCCATCCGACAACAAGTCGAAGTACCAGAAGCCGCAGCGGTGCGTGAGGAAGTTGCCGAAGTTGCGCCGCGTGACGTCGAGGGTCTCGTCGAAGGTTTTGGCGCGGTTGTCCCAGCCTGGCGCAATCAGGTTCCCGTCGGGCTGCTCGACGCTGAGATGCGTGAAGGTGTCGTCTTCCAAGACGGCGAGCTTGCCGCTCAGCGCGATCGAATCGACGGGGAGATGAAAATGGCCCGGCTGACCCGACGAACGTTCGAAATACGAGTATGGCGCGTGAATCAGGTCGATGTCTGGATTCGCCAACACGCGGGCCAACGCGAGGTGCCCCGAATTCGCGAGTGCGCGCGGACCATTGTGATTCAACTCGAATGTATATCCGTAAAATGCGCCGACCAACGATCGCCGGTTCGTCGCGTCTTTGACGGCCTTTGCGAAATAGCCAATCGTGTCCGCGACCAGTTCGCGTTGAAACTCCTGCATGTCCATCGCGCGGCGATGCGTGCGGGTGTCGCGGAACGGCCCCCACGCGGCGTCGTCGCGGTCGGCCGCTGACGGAAACGTCACGGACTTCAACGTCACGTCGGCGCTGGACCACGCCTCCCGCAGGCGCTTGTCGTTGCCGTACTTCGCCTTGAGCCAAGCGCGAAACGCTTCGAGGTTTGACTGCGAATAGTCCATGAACTCGTTCGTGTCGTAATAGAACCACTCGCCCGTTTGCATCGCCGTGAGGCAGACGCCGAGAAAGCGGTCCGCATACGGAGATTCGAGAATCGCCGAAAGGCGTACCTCGAGTTGGCGCGCGCCTTCTTTCCGCCATTCCGCGTTCGCCAACGACGCCCACGGCGTCGGCGTGCCGTCCGCCTTCACAATCCGCGCGTCGGGATGCTCATTCAACCACGCAGGCGATGTCGCGACCCAAATGCGCACGTAGAAATAACCCTCGGGATTCACGGCGCAAAACTTCGCGAGCGAGGCCTCCACTTCCTCCTTCGACCCCAACGGCATGCCGAACGAATAGAGGTTGAATCCCGCCGCCGTCGCCTGCTTCCACTCCCGGATCAGGACATCATCGCGATTGAACTGATTGTTCATCGCAAACATGATGGGCGAATACGGTTTTCCGTCGACGATGATCGCCGGACCGCCGTCGCGCCCCGACACGACGGAACACAAGGGTGGTTTCCCCGCCCAGGCGAGGGTGGCGAGGAGAGAGACCGAGAGATAGACGATTAGGTGACGATTCACTGGCAACAACCTGATTGAGTCTTCTATACGGGATTAGTGGATGTACACACGCTGACGGAAGATCACAGAATCAGCATGATAGCCCGTGAATCGCCGCCGGGCAAACAGAGTCCGCGCGCAATTCGAATTGAAGCTTGGTCACGTGCCAGAAGTCCTTTTTCGGGAGTTCCGGGAGACCGTTTGAAGTCGATTCCCTGTCGCGCTACAATTCCAACTCCACCCGAACTGACCCGAATGCGGAGAGGAGTGTTTTTCTATCATGGCAGAGGTACGCGGTTTTCGCGCATTGCGCTACAACGAAGAAAAAGTCGGAAACCTCGACAAAGTCATCACGCCGCCTTATGACGTGATCAATCCTCAAGAGCGCGCGATCCTGGCTTCGAAGAGTCCGTACAACCTCGTACACGTCATTCTGCCGAACGACCGCGGCGATGTGAACATGTACGATGCCGCCGCGCAGGACGTGGAGTCGTGGATACGCCAGTCGGTTCTCCGCCAAGACGACGCCGACTCATTCTATCTCCTCAAGCAGACGTTTCGTGGCCTTGAGGGCGAGACGCACGTGCGCCTGAACTTCTTCGCGGTGACGCGCATTCCAGAGCCGGAGGAAACCGATACCGTGTTGGCGCACGAGCGGACGTTCGACGAGAAGGTCACGGACCGCCTCCATCTGACGAAGGCGACGCAGTCGAATTTGGGCGAGGTGTTCGTGCTCTATGAAGATCTGAAGCATGAGCTTGCGGCGTTTCTTGGGCAAATGGAAAGCCGGCCCGAGGATATGCGCGCTCATACCATGGACAGTGTGACGCAGCAAATCTGGCGT
>JBAZRU010000043.1:0-17611 GCA_041662805.1 Candidatus Hydrogenedentales bacterium
GTACCTTTCTCGACCGCGCGAAGATTCCGTATGAGACTCCCGCGAACGTGGTCGAGCGGGCGGCGGATTTGCTGGCGGAAGGCAACATCGTCGGCTGGTTTCAGGGGCGCATGGAATTCGGACCGCGCGCGCTGGGGTCCCGAAGCATCCTTGCGGACCCCACGCGGCCCGACATGAAAGACCTTCTGAACAAATACGTGAAGCATCGCGAGGAATTCCGGCCATTCGCGCCGAGCTGTCTTGCGGAGCGCGCGAGCGACTATTTCGAGGGGTGCGCGGACTCGCCGTTCATGCTGTTTGTGCACCGCGTGAGGCCCGAGAAGCGCGCCTCCGTGCCCGCGATTACGCACATCGACGGTACGGCGCGGGTGCAGACGGTCTCCGCGGACGCCGCGCCCCGCTATCATGCGCTCATCACGGCCTTCGAGAAACGGCGCGGCGTGCCCATGGTGCTGAACACCTCGTTCAACGTCATGGGAGAGCCTATTGTACATTCGCCCTCGGACGCCGTACGCTGTTTCTACAGCACCGGCATGGACGCGTTGGTTATCGGCGACTATGTGATCAAGAAGCAATGAACACGCTAAGCGACGAGTCGACGTATCGCCTCCTCATCTTCGGGGCCACGGGCACCGGAGCCACAACGCTCGCCGACATCCTGTCGGACGAAGTGATCGATTGCCCACATGTCGATCTGGACGATTACTTGTGGCTTCCCTCCGATCCTCCATACCAAAAGCGCCGAACCCTTAGCGAAGTTCATTCGATTGTGCTGGAGGACATTCGCGATTTCCCGGCGTGGATCATTTCAGGCGCGTCGGTCGCTTGGCTCGACGAGTTGGAGGCAATGATCGATCTAGCCGTCTACCTGTGGTTGCCTTCAGACCTCCGAATCGCGCGCCTGGAGCGCCGTGAACTTCTGAAACTCGGAAGCGAACGCATCGCAACCGGCGGTGACCTTCACGAGCAGTCGCAGGCGTTCCTGCAATGGGCGGCGCAGTATGACCAAGGCTCCCTGCCGGGATGGGACCGCAAGAGCCATGAGCAATGGATCGAGCGTGCATCCTGCCCCGTATTGCGGCTTGAGGGCGATATGCCGGTTGCCGTGCGAGCCGACCGCGTCCTCCTGGCGTTGCACGACCTAAAAGAAGGCCGCGAGTTGCATGGCCGGTGAATCCCTGCGCTCCGCCGTGATCCTCACGGCCGACTATCCGCCTATCGAAGGCGGAATCAGCACGGTCGCCGTAAATGTGGCCCGCGAGATGGCGGCATCGGGGTGGGCGGTGACGGTTGTCGCTCCGTACTTTCCGGAGATGGATGCCTTCGATCGCACGGAACCCGTGAGCGTCGTGCGCTTTCGCGGATATGCGTTGGGTCCGATGCGCGTCGTGCCCATGGCCATTGCGGCGTGGCCGCTCATTCGCTGCGCGGATATGATCCTGGGAATTAACGTATCGCACGGCGGGCTTATCGCATACGCAGCGCATCGCCTCATGCGAAAGCCTTACGTGCTTTTCGCATACGGATACGAGTTTCTGAAATTCCGTCAGCGGCCCCTGTTGCGATCGGTCCTGCGCACGGTTTATGCGCGCGCGCAAACCGTCGTGGCGATCAGCCGCTTCACGCGGGACGCGCTCGTCGCGTTTGGCGTCGATGATGGCAAGGTCGGCACAATCCTTCCGGGAGCTTCACCTCCGAAACCGGTCGCCGATGAAACCATCGAGCGCGTCACGTTGAAGTACGTCCTTGAGGGCCGCCGCATCATCCTTGCCGTGGGAAGGCTGATCCCCCGCAAAGGCCACGTGACGCTCATTCGAGCGATGCCGCGCATACTTGAGCGTGTGCCAAACGCGTGCTTGATCGTTGTGGGCCGCGGGCCGACGATGAGCGAATGCTCGCGCACGGCGTGCGAGTTGGGCGTGCGCGATGCTATTCGTTTTCCGGGATACGTTGCGGATGACGAAGTGGCGGCGCTCTATACGATCTGCGATGTATTCGCCCTGCCCACCGGCGGCGACGATAACGAGCACGTCGAAGGATTTGGCCTTGTGTTCTCCGAGGCCCACGCCTACGGAAAGCCCGTGGTGGCGGGCCGCGCGGGCGGCGTCACCGATGCAGTGATCGACGGCGAGACCGGACTGCTGGTCGAGCCGGGAAACGAGCAGGACACCGCGGACGCAATCCTGCGAATTCTGGACGACCCGGAGCTTGCGCAAAGGCTGGGCGAGAACGGGCGTCAACGCGTGGAGACGGAACTCAATTGGGCTGCATTTACGCGCCGCATGCTCCAAGCGGCGGAGCGCCAGCCATGAGGCGCATTCGTGTCGCCCACGTCATCACTCGCTTGTGCAAGGGGGGCGCACAAGAGAACACATTCCACAGCGTGCGCCTGGCGAACCGCGAGCGGTTCGAGGTGGACCTTATCAGCGGCCCGACAGTGGGAGCCGAGGGCAGCATCGAAGAGGCGGTACATGACGCGGGGATCGAAATCGTCCGCGTTCCCGATCTTGTTCGCGAAGTGCATCTTATCATGGACATCCGCGCCTGCCGCGAGCTAACGCGACTATTTCGGTCTCGCACGTACGATATCGTCCACACGCACACGTCCAAGGCGGGGTATGTCGGCCGGCTTGCGGCCACGCGCGCGAACGTGCCAATCGTTGTCCACACGCCGCACGGGCACATCTTCTTCGGATACTTCAACGCCATCCTCACGCGGGCCTTCACGTTGATGGAGCGGCACGCGGCGAAGCATTCGGACAGGCTTATCGCGTTGACTCCGAGAGGAATCCGTGAGCACCTCGAACAAGGCGTGGGCCGCCCCGAGCAATGGACCTCAATCTTCAGCGGAATTGACCTGAAACCCTTTGAAGAAGCGGCGCGCCGCCGCGAAGCGACACGCGCCGGACTGGGCATCTCCCCGGAGGCCATTTTGGTCGGCGGAGTCGGGCGCCTTGAACCAGTCAAGGGTTTCTCGTACTTTATCGACGCGGCCCGCGTCATTGCGCGGAGCGCCCCGCAAGCGCAGTTTGTCTTGGTTGGCGACGGCTCCATGGCGAACGAACTGCGAAACGCGGGCGCGGACTTGGGTGAGCGGCTGCACTTTCTCGGGTTGCGGCACGACGTGCCGGAGCTCATGGCTGCAATGGATGTATTTGTGATGCCTTCGATCAATGAAGGGATGGGACGTGTGCTTATTGAGGCGGCGGCGGCGGGCGTGCCTGCCGTGGCGTCGGCGGTGGGCGGCGTGCCGGATATCGTGCGCGACGGCGAAACGGGATTTCTTGTGCCCCCGAGGAGTACCGAGGGTTTGGCCAGGGCCGTAGTGCAATTGATTGAGGATGCGCCGTTGCGCGCGCGCATGGGACTTGTTGCGCGCACGCACGCTCAGGGATATAGCCTGGAACGAATGGTGACGGAAATCGAAACACTCTACGAAACCCTGATCAAGGAGAAGCGACTTGACGCCTGAAGATCTTTTTCTCTCGAAGCAGCGCCTACTAGTCATCGCCCCGCACGCCGACGACGAGTGTTTCGGCTGCGCGGGGACCATGGCGCGCATCAAGCATCTTGGCGGCGAGGTCTATTGCATCGTGTGCTCCATCGGCGACCTCAAACACTATGACGGAAAAGAGGGCATCGTCTCCGGGAGCACCCGCGAGCAGGAGTTTGCGAAAGTGATGGACTACCTGAAGGTGGACGATTGGGAAGTGCTGTATCGCGATGCGGAGACGCATCTGCGCCTCGACATGATCCCGCGGCGCGACCTCGTCGCGAAGTTCGAGCGCGAGGCGCGGTTGGCGCTGGACCGTCTACAACCCACGATGCTGGCGATTCCAGTGTCGTCGTACAACCAGGACCACGAAGCCGTGTTTCGCGCGTCGTGGACGGCCGCGCGTCCCGGCGTACCGTCGACGAAGGCGTTTCAACGCATCGTGCTCGGGTACGACAACACGTCGCTGTTTTGGAGTCTGGAGCGGGAAAAGTTTCACCCGAACTTCTACATCGACATCACGGATTTCCTTGAACACAAGTTGAAGGCGCTGGCCATGCACGAATCGCAGATGCGCGATCCCATTCATCATTCGAGCCCTCAGAACGTCGAATACACCGCCCGCGTACGCGGGCGCGAAGTCAGCGTGGAGGCCGCCGAGGGGTATATGGTGTTTCGGCACGTGTTGTAGGGAGCGTGGACTGACCTGGCGCGGCATGGCCGCAACCAAAATAGAAGACGGAGCGGAAATCAGGGACTGACACAAGCGAAGCGAACGCAGTGAGCGCAGACGTGTCAGTCCCTGATTTCCGCGGGCTTAAGCGAGGTGGATCCCATGAAGCGGAAGTCCTTTCGCATCGGATTCTCGGTAGTGCTTCTGCTCTTTGCGGTCGCAGGGTCGGGAGTCTGGTTCGTTTCGAGCAAAGCCTTCGAGCGCGTGCAAGGACACTACTTCGATTCCAACGGGGTGCGCATTCACTACACTGACGAAGGCAAGGGCGAACCGCTCATCTTGATCCACGGGTTCGCCGCCAATGCCGATCTCAATTGGCGCATGCCCAAGATCATCGAGAACTTGTCGAAAGACTATCGCGTCATCGCGTTCGACGACCGTGGCCATGGCCTCAGCGATAAGCCCCACGAGGTGGAGAAGTACGGTGCGGAGATGGTGGAGGATGTGGTTCGTTTGATGGACCACTTGAAGATCGAGAAGGCTCACGTGGTGGGTTACTCGATGGGCGCCTTCATCACCCTGAAGCTGATTACGATGCATCCCGACAGGCTCCTGAGCGCAGCGCCGTGCGGCGCGGGTTGGGAGAAGAGCCGCGGCGAAGACCGGCAGGAGTGGCGCACGGAACTCATCGATTCCCTGGAAAAGCGCGAGGGCTTTGGCCCCTTGATGACGCTCATCGACCCGGGGCGCGGACCCTTGGCTGGAATCCGCAAATGGATCGCGAATCGCACGCTGAAGAGCTTGAACGATCAGGCCGCGATGGCTGCCGTGCTGCGCGGATTGCCGCAGCTCGCGGTCACGGAGGAGCAGCTCCGGGCGAACACCGTGCCGACGCTGTCGGTTGTGGGTTCGGACGATCCGCTCAAGGTGGGTGTCGACAACATGACGGGCGTAATGGCAAATCACGAGACGGTGATCATCCAGGGCGGCACTCACATCACGCTGCTGCGTAACAAGAAACACTGCGCCGAGTTCGTGACTGCGCTGCGCGCGTTTCTCGCCAAACACAAAGCGGAAGTGCAGAAGAGCCGGCTGGAAGCCGACGGTACACCGCGTAGCGAATTGCTCTCGCAATCTCAGTACGCGCCGTACCGGTTGGCCGCTTCGATGAACGCGATGTAGTTCACCTCGGTCTTCGTGGACAGCGGACTCGTGATCGGCGCGGCTGTCGGCATGATGACGTAGCCGCCGCCAGCCTTCGCGGCGTCCATGCACGCCTTCACCGTGCGCACGATTGCCTCCGGCTCGTCGAGTTCCAATTGCTTCAACTCGAGGTTGCCGAACAAGCACATGCTGCCGCCAACGCGTTGCTTCAGATCAGCCAAGGCGATGTCGCCGTCCGGCGGCGGTTCGCAAGGGTCCAGCGCGTCGGCTTCGGAGGCGACAATCGCATCCAACACTTGGCCGATACGGCCGTGACAATGAAAGCGCGCCTTGCTACCGTGCTCGTGAATCAGGCGGACCATGTCGCGTACATACGGTGTCACGTACTGGGCGAACAACTCCGGCGGTAGATAAGGCGGGCTGGCGTATTCCGGCCCCACGATGCGATACAGGTCGAGCACGCGTCCCGCAAGCATGCGCCGCAGGTTTTCCATGTTACGCTCGTGGATCGCGTCGAGCGTGCACACGAAATGATCGGGTTCCGTCAACGCCCACACCGTGAACGCGCCGAACTCCATCATCTCCGCCGCCACGCACAGCGCGTCCGGCAGCGACGCCATGAGAATGCCGTGCTCCCCCACCTCGCTTGCGATGCGGTCGTAGTCGGAATAGTCGAAGGTCAGCGGCTCGTAGGGTATGGACAGGGCGGCATCAACGTCCGCCGAGGACTTGCAGCATCGCTCCGAGCGCCATACGGTATACACGTTGTCGACGACTTCCGACATCTCGGTGAGCGGGCCGCGCGGTGTGTGAATGGTGCGGCGCGTAATGAGGCGGTCTTCCAGGCGTTCTTCGCTGATTTCAATTGCGACAGGCGCGGACGTTTCCAGAAACGTTACGTTGCTGTCGGGGTTCCACATGCAGATGCAATCCGACCCCGCGCGAATCGCATCCATCATGCGCTTGTACGAAGGGTCGATGTTCTCGAAGGCCTTGGTGTTCCAGCCCGACAACTCATATGTGGAAATGGGCACGCGGTCGGGAATCCCGCCGTTCAGAGTGACGAGCAAGCGTTCACGCGATGTCATTGTGGGACTTCCTTAGCCGCAGAGTGATTAACAGCATTGATGTCGGATTGAACATGTCTCCCCCAGACCCATCCCCGTGAATCCAAGCACCACCGCACGGCGGATGCTAGGTCTTCTTCCCTTTCTTTCCTCGCCTTTCGCCTTTGCCCACCGGCACGGGCGCACGAGCGGCGCGCTTTGCGCGCATCGCGGTGCGCCGCGCATAGAGGACAATCACCATGCCGCAGAGAAAGAGTGCGCCCACAATTGCCGTCGCGGGGTACGATTGCCCGCGCGCTTGAAAATTGGTCGGATTCAGCGGGTCGTACATGATGGCGACGGCCTTGCCATCTCCGGTCAGGCGCTGATAGAGCGGCAGCTTGCCTTTGATCGTTTGCGCGATGATTCCCGTGGATAGCTCGTAGCGGAGGCGGTAACGCTGCCCGTCCACACTTTCCGCCCTGCCCTGTATCTGCGTGCCGCGCCAGTCCAACATGAACGTCTCGCGCAGTCGCATGAGCTGCGCGACGTAGATAGACGCGCCAACCAGCGCCATGCCCGCGAGGATCATGGCAAGCATGGGCCATGTGCGAATCGGGGGCGTTTCCGTTGGGCTAGCCAATGGCGGCGGCAATCTTCTTGAGATGCTCGACGTCTTCTTCCAGGTACTTGAGCCGCTCGTCTCCTTCGTACCGCTCGAGTGATTCGTCTTCGAGACAGAGGTCGCCCGTATAGCCGACATTCTTGAGAAGTTGCGCGACGCGCATAACGTCGATATCGCCTTGGGCGATGGGGCACATATAGGTCGTGTACTCCCAGCCGGCTTCCCGCGTGACTTCGCGTTGATCCTCGGGGTACTTGATGTTCTTGATGTGGGTGTGTTTCGTGTGCGGCGCGAGGATGCGGAGGATGCCATAGACCTCGGAGAGCGGGTAACCGCGCCAATAGAAGTTGCCCACGTCCATCGTCGAGCCGAGCCGGTCCGAACCAACTTCTTCAAACACATTGAGAAGGAACGCGAGGTTGTTGCCCTGGTAGCCGTGGTTCTCGATGCCTAGAGTCACCTTCGAGCCGCTGGTGCGGTCGAGCGCGCCTTTGAGTCCTTTCGCGAACATATCCACGCGCGTTCCGAAATCCAATTCGCGCTCTTTCGACATCGCGGAATCGATCCGCACGCACGTTGCGCCCAGCCGGTCCGCAATCTCGATCGAGCGCGCCAGCCACGCGATGCTCGCGTCCATGTCGCCCCCGCTGAAATCGCGCGCGGTGAGAAGGCCGCAGGCATGAATGCCGACGTTTTCGAGGCGCTTCTTGTACGCGTCCACGTCCGCGTCGTTCGCGAGCACGACCATGTCGTGAGAGTCCATCGCAGCCACCTGGAAATCCTGCGCCAAGTTGATTTCGACGGCATCAATCCCCATTTTCCTCATTAATGCCGCGGGGCTTTCCGTGCTCCCCTTGGACACCATGCCATTGCGAACCGACACGTACATTGGGTTTCCCTTTCATGGGTTCCGCCCGACAGGGCTCCACGGCTGTACGCGCTCACGCACAACCACGGTAAGTTTACTCTGTTGATCCCGCACGGACAAGACGGCCCGCGTCACGGACACTACACATAGTTCAATCCATACCACAAGCCCGGCGCGGGGAACGCCCTTCCAAGCACCCCCGGCGGCTTCGCGCGATCATGGTTTCCGAAGATGACCTCCGCGGCCTCCGCCTTTCCCGACACCACCAAGTGCTCATCGCCTACGGTAAAAGTGTATTGGCCGCTTTCTTCGATCACGCGCAAATCGCGCGCCGCTTCCATGCCAATGCGCGTCTCGAACCAGGGGCGCAGGCGCTTGATGAGTTGTGGCACGTTGAGCAGCAACAGTGTCCCCGAGGAATGCATCGATTCGGCGCGGGCGCCCGCATTTACGAGCATTTCCCGCAGGCTGGGTTCCGTCCTCTGAACGTGTATGGCGACGGACTGCGCGTCGAAATGGCCCGCGACGTTCCACAACGCGGCCGCAACCGCCGTGTCGTCGCCGGCGTGCTCCATCACAAACACCTCCGTATCGTCGGCGGGCTTGTAGCAGACAACGTAGGCGCAGGGAGTGTCCTCGACCCTCACCACCCACACATCGACTTCGTGCGACATGCACGACCGCGAGAGCGTAAACCACTCCCAGTCATCGCACGGGCGCACGAAATGGGCGCACTTTCGCTCGTACGCCGCTTGGCAGAAATCGACGTCCGCCTCCGAAAACGGCGCTATCGACAGGTCTTCGCGCGGCAAGCGGCGCGCCGCATCCAGCGGCACGAACACGCGGGAGTCCAGCCCAACGTCCGCCGCTCCCACGCGCCGGTACATGCCGAGCCCGCCGGAGATCATCATGAAGTCCACGCCATCGGCCGCGGCGCGTTCGCATGCCTCCTTGAACAGAGTCGATGCGAGCCGCCGGTTGCGGTATTCCGGATACGTCGCCACTGCGCCGATGCACGCGACGCGCACGGTGCACCCTCCCAGCGACGCCCAGCGTTGCGTCATGCCCACATGCGAGACAATGCGCCCTGCCTCCTCGAAGACGAGCAGGTTCTCCACGTTTCGCTCGTTGAATAGCTGCGGGAAATGCCGAATCATCGACTCGGACGTGCCCGCCATGAAAGCGCTGTCAACCAATTCCCCGAGTGACGGGAATTCGTCGAAGTGGACCGGACGCGGACCGTTCATACTCCCTCCTTCATGGGCGTCGTGCTGTAGGCCTGCAAGGCCTCGGCAATCGCGCCGTGCAGCTCACGCACCTTGGCGGGTGCGTCTTTCGAATCGGATGCCTCCTCGACCCGAAAATCCGTCGGCGTGATGATAATCCTCGAGTTCTTCAGCCCAACGGCCTGCACCAAGTAGAAGACTTCCTCAATGGCCGCATCGCCAATTGCGATACACCCGATGGTCGCCTTCTTCCCGTGGATGTAGATGTCGCCGCCGAGATTCGTGCGCCCTTCCTCGGCGGCCCACGCTTCGTCGAATGGATTCGGATATCCCACGCGCACGGACAAGTGAAACGCGCTGTTGGGATTGAGCGCCGTCAGTGGGTAAGTGCCTTCGGGAATCTGCATGTCGCCCTCGCGCAGTTTTGGCCCGAGCTTGCCGCTGAATGCCGTCAAAGAGTATTCGGTGGCCTTTACAGCCGGCGGGCCGTCAAACCAGACCTCCAACGTCCTTCTGTCCTTGATGCAGATCAAGGTGATGTGCGCCGGAGGAAACGCGACACCGTGTCCGGCGCACCGCGCCCGCCACGCGGCTCCCGCCGTTGGCTCCAACGTCGCCACCACCTCCGCTACGCTTCGTTCGCCCATAAGGCGATAATACAGCGGAGTCCAGTACGAACGCCCGTAGTGGTAGAAGAGAAGGCCCGCGGCCAACACGAGGCCGAGGGCAATCGCCTTGCGGACTTGAAGATTCAACCGGTTCCGCGTCATGAAATTGGGACCTCATTCCTGATACACTGCGCCGCAAATGACCATCGATTGAGGAGCACCATATGATCTTTGTGAAGACCTTTAAAGGATACGAGGACAAGCCTTCCGAAATCGACAACCTCGTCAACGCGTGGGTCATGAAGAACAAAGCCGATGTCATTGGTCTTCAGACCTCGCTCAGCCATGAGCAAGGCAGCCGCGCCGGTTCAGGAGACCTCGTCTACACCGTCATGTACAGGGCCGAGCAGCCCTTGGCCTAGCGCCAATGGATGCGCCGCACACGATTCTCGTTCTCGGCGGCTACGGCAACACGGGCCTCCCGCTTGTCGCGCAGATCCTGCGCGAAACGGAAGCGCGGGTAATCGTGGCGGGACGCACCCGCGAGCGCGCGGAACGCGCCGTCGCTCAATTTCAGCACGACTTCGCGCCCGAACGTGTTGAGGCCGCCGTCGTGGATGCCGCCGACGCGAAGTCGCTCTGGAATGCCCTCAGCGGCGTCGATGTGCTGGTAGCGGCGTCCAGCACCGCGAAGCACGTGCGCACGGTTGCGTCAGCGGCCTTGGCCGCACGCTGCGACTATCTCGACGTTCAATATTCCACGGCCAAGATGCGCGCCCTCGCATCCATGCGCGGCGAAATCGAGCAGGCCGGCCGCTGCTTCATCGCCGATTGCGGCTTTCACCCCGGACTTCCCGCCGCGCTCGTGCGCCACGTAGCCTCCCAGTTCGATACGCTCGAAACCGCCAACGTAAGCAGCATCATTCAAATCGATTGGGATACGCTCGATCTTGGTCGCGACACCATCGACGAATTCGTGGGCGAATTCACCGATTATGAAGCACAGTTCTTCAAGGAGGGCGCGTGGAACAGCGCCAGCATGTGGTCGACGAAGGACTTCCGCCGCGTGGATTTCGGTCCGCCTTTTGGCGAGCGCGTGTGCGCGCCCATGCTTTTCGAGGAACTGCGCTCGTTGCCGCAGCAAATACCGGGTTTGCGTGAGACGGGATTCTTCATCGCAGGGTTCAATCCCGTTACGGACAACCTCGTCATGCCGCTTGCCATCGTGGCGTTCCGGTACTTCCCGCGCATGCTGGGACCCGCCATGGCCCGCTTAATGCACTGGAGCATGCGGCGTTTCGCGAGGCCGCCCTACGAGTGCATTCTCCGCGTAGACGCCCAAGGACAGAAGGACGGCCGTACGATGCGCGCAGCCATCGAACTGCGGCACACGGACGGATACCTGATGACGGCCATCCCGGTCGCGGCCTGCCTGAAACAAATGCTCATCGGCGGGATTCGCAAGCCGGGCTTGTGGACCATGGGCAACGTCGTCGAGACGCAACGGCTCTTCGACGACATGGCCCGCATGGGCCTTCCCGCGACGACGACGCGCGCGCACGCTTGAGCTACGCGGCCCCGTCGGGTAGGTACGACTTAGGGCGCAGCGCATCGAAGGCCACCAGCGGTTCCGCATAGACATTCACGATGTCCGCCGCGGACGCGCCCTGCTCGATGCGGGTTCGCAGGTCGTTCGATCCAACAAGCACATCGAAATTGCGGCCCCACTTGAAACGCCAGCCGTGCTTGCGATGAATGGCCGACAGCAGGGCAACCGCCACCGTGAACGGACGTGCGAGAGCGCGGTCCGTGACGCGCACGCGAATGCCACGGCATAGCTCGTCCTGGAACCGCGGACTGCTCGCTTTCCCCGCGATGCTGCGCGGCGTGTATTCGATGGCCTCAATCGCGCAGCCGGGGACATCGCTCTCCGTCAACGATGCGATGACTTCCTTCGCGTCGAGCCACGGCGCGCCAACCACCTCGAATGGCGTATCCGTGCCGCGTCCCTCGTTGAGGTTCGTGCCTTCGAAGAGGCACATCCCCACATACAACAGCGCGGCGTTCGGGCTTGGGATATTGGGCGACGGCGCGATCCAATTGAGCGCGCATTCGTCGAAATACCGGGCGGGTTCCCAGGCATCGAGCAACTTGATATCGAGTGACGGCTTGCCGCCCAATTCGTACTTCTGGAAGTACATGGCTGTCTCGCCTAGCGTCATCCCGTGGCGAATCGGCACTTGCCCCCAACACACCGGCGAATCGGTGTTCACCGCAATCGGCCCTTCGAGCACGTTGCCGCCGACGGGATTGGGGCGGTCCAACACGATCACCGTGACGTCCGCGTCGGCGCATGAGCGCATGCACGCTTTCATCGTCGCGGCGTAGGTGTAGTACCGCGCGCCCACGTCCTGCAAATCCACCACGAAATAGTCGAGGCCCTTCAACTCTTCGCGCGACGGCGCCGTCTTGTCGCCGTACAGGCTCACAAGCGGGATCGCGCCACGTTCGGACTTGACCTTTTCACCGGCTTCGGCGATTCCGCGCAGGCCATGCTCCGGACTGAACAGCGTTTGGATCGTTACGTCCGGGGCGAGCTTGAAGACATCCAGTATGTGGCGGCCCAGCGAATCGACCGCTGCGTGGTGCGTCAACAGGCCGATGCGCTTTCCGCGAAATGGGTCAAAGTCGTCGCGCACCAGTCGATCCAGCCCGGTGTGCGTGTTCGTCGTGTTGGGATACAACGCCCGCGACACCCCGGTGAAGTAGACCTTGCGCAGCGTTTCGTTGTCGCGCTTCGCGCGCGTCGGATGGCATGTGTTCGCAAGCTGAATCGTGAACATCCCTGTCTTTGCGTCGATCCACAGGCTCGTTCCGGTCCAGCCCGTGTGCCCAAACGCGGTGCGCGACGCAAGGAAGCCCCAGTTCTTCGTCGTCCACGGATCGATCTGCCAGCCTAGTCCCTGCCACGGCCACACGGGGGTCTGGCCCAAGCGTATCATCGCCTCCAAGGTTTCGGGCTTCACGATCGTGCCGGACAACAGCGCGCGGACGAATTTCGCGATGTCCTCCGCCGTGCCGAAGAGTCCGGCATGACCCGCGACGCCGCCGATCGCATACGCGTTCTCGTCGTGCACCGCGCCCCGCATCATGCGTTTGCGCCACACGCATTGCTCCGTGGGAGCGCACCGCCCCGCCAACTCCTTCGGCGGCTTGTACATCGTGTCCTTCATGCCGAGCGGCTTAAAGATGCGCTTGCGCGCAAATGTTGCGAGCGAATCGCGCGCGGCCAATTCCACCGCGCGCCCCAGCAACAGGAAGCCCGCATCCGAATACGTCCACCGCGTGCCCGCGGGCCATTTCAGCGGCTCGCCCGCGTACTTCTGCAACATCTCGTCTACCGCGTCGCACTCCTTGTAGAACGGCATCAGCGCGACGAGTCCCGACGTGTGCGTCAGGCAATGTCGGATGGTGAATTGGCCAAACGAAGGAATCGGCACGTAGTGCGACGCGGGTGCGTCAAGATCGATTTTGCCTTCTTCGTGCAGCAGCATGATCGAGGTCGTCGTCGCGATCACCTTGGTCAGCGACGCCAAGTCGTAGATCGTGTCTTTCGTGGCGGGCTCTACGCGCGGCTTCAGCGCGCGCTTCCCAATCGCCTCGAACAGATACGTCGTTTCGAGGTCGCCCACATAGACGACCGCCCCCGGACTCTTCGACTCTTCGACGGACTTCAGGGCCGCGTCGCGAACCTCTTGGATCTCTTGTTCGGTCATGCGAATGCTCTCACTCCGATAATGCGCGGCACAGCGCGTCGGGCATCGGTTTCGGTTGGCGCGTGCCGGGATCGACGCACGCCAGTTCCGCGCGCGCTCGCGCAAGCACCGCGCCGTCGCTAACTCGCGTGATTGTGTAATGCCGCAACAGCCGGCCGGGTTCCGCGCCCGAAACCCATGTCGCCACTTCAAGCTCGTCCGCGAGCACGGCGGATTGCCGGTATTCGATCCGGTGCTTGCGCGCGACAAGCCACACGCCTTCCGCGCGCATGCGTTCGGGCGGCCAGCCAACACCCATCGCGGCCTCGACCGCGCAGTCCTCGGCATAGGCGAGGTAGACGGTGTTGTTCACGTGTTGGGCAGGGTCCACGTCGCGCCAGCCCACGCGCCGGTGCTGTTTGAACACGCGACCTTTCGGCGCGGGAGGCTCTGGGAAACGCTCGCGTGCATTGTTGGACCCATCGCCGCCCGTTGTAAGAAAGAGCTGGGTAAACTCATCCGGAATCCGTGTCGGCTTTCCGGTCTTGATGTCGAGATACGCCCAATCCGTCGCGGCCCGCGCGATGACCTGGCCAGTGTCCGAAAGGCGCAATTCGTAGGCCCGCTTCGACATAACCATCCGCACGTTCTCGACCCACGTCTTCACAACCACGGAATCGCCGTAGCGCAGGGGATGCAGATACTCAATCTCCGTGTCGCGCACGAGCCAGATCGTGCCCTGCTCAGCATACCAATCGCCGCCAAAGCCCAGCGAGGTCGATGCGTCCATGGCCGTTTCCTGCGTGTAGCGTAAGTAACTGGTGTAAAAAGCGTCCTCGTATGCGTCGCACTCGTAGTGCCGCACCCGAAACGTTCTCTCGTATTCGATGCTCATACTCGTCCTTGGTTGTGCGCTCCCGCGCCAATCAGAGTGGGGATTCTTGCGGTTTCCGCCGTGGCGCGTCAATGGTGCTTCCGCGCCGCGCATACAACTTTGCGCAATCTGCGCATAGTGCGACATTGCCTGTCTTTGAGCTGCCTTACAGTAAACACACACCGCGCTATTGAAGCGGAAACGAAATCGGAGTATACTCTTTTTTCTCCAGGAAAGGCTGCCTGCGTTTGCTACCTCCTGTACACTAAGGAAACAATTACCCCCATGACCTCTCCAGACAAGATACGTAATTTGGCGATCATTGCCCACATCGATCACGGCAAGACGACGCTAATCGATTCGATATTCCGCGCCGCGCACACGTTTCGCGACAATGCGCGCGTGGCCGAGCGTGTCATGGACAATAACGAAATCGAGCGCGAGCGCGGCATAACGATTCGCTCGAAGCATTGCACCGTGGAATGGGGCGGCTACCTTATCAACATCATCGATACGCCCGGGCACGCGGATTTTTCCGGCGAAGTCGAGCGCGTCTTGTCAATGGTGAACTCCGTATTGCTCCTCGTGGACGCCAACGAAGGGCCGATGCCGCAAACGCGGTACGTGCTCATGCGCGCCCTGCGTCTTGGCCTCAAGCCCATCGTCATCGTGAACAAGGCAGACCGCCCCAACGCCGATAGCGTCAGCGCGCTCAACAAGACGTTCGACCTGTTCTTCGAATTGGGCGCCACGGAAGATCAGGCCGATTTCCCCGTCCTCTACGGGTCTGGTCTTCACGGATGGTTTGTGCGCAATCTCGAAACCGACGAGCGCACCGGCATGGACCCGCTGTTCGAGACTATCGTCAAGCGCGTCCCCGCGCCGAACGTGAACCTCGACGCGCCGTTCCTCATGCAAGTCTGCACGATTACGTGGAAAGACCACATCGGCCGCGTAGGGTGCGGGCGCGTGTTGCAGGGCAAGCTTCGCAAAGGTCCCAGCTTCATTCGCACCTCCACCCACTGGAAGGGCTACGACGACACGCACGGCTGGGAAATCACCAACGTGCAGGAGGAACGCGCCACGCATATGTGGGTCACGCGCGGCCTTGAGTCCGTCGACACCGACGAGGTGTGCGCGGGCGATATCGTCTCCATTGCCGGCCCCAAAGACATCCATATCGGCGACACCTTCTCCGCGCCCGACTTGGAGAACCCCGCGCGTCCGCCGCTCGAGATTGAGGAGCCGACCGTTTCAATGCTTTTCTGCGTGAACACAGGCCCCTTCGCGGGCCAAGAGGGCAGAGCCGTCACGCTGCGCCAAATCAAAGAGCGCCTCGACCGCGAGTTGCGCACCAACGTGGCCTTGCGCGTCGAAGACTTGGGCCGCTCCGACGGCATCAAGGTGAGCGGACGCGGCGAGTTGCACCTCGCGATCCTTATCGAAGAGATGCGGCGCGAAGGACTCGAACTCTGCGTGTCGGCCCCGGAAATCATCACGCACACCGACGATGACGGCCGTCTGCTCGAGCCGATGGAGGAGTTGATCATCGACGTGCCCGGCGACTACCAGGGCGTCGTGATCGAGAAGATCTCCAAGCGCAAAGGCGAACTGAACAACATGCACAATGCGGGCACGGGCCTGCTGCGTCTCGAATTCAAAATCCCCACGCGCGGACTCATCGGCTACCGCAATGAGTTCCTCACCGACACGCGTGGTCTCGGCATCATGTCGTCGCGTTTCGTCGGCTACGAACCGTGGTGCGGCGAAGTCGTATCGCGGCAACGCGGTTCGATGATCAGCATGGACACGGGCGAGATCACGAGCTACAGCCTGGACAATTTGCAGGAACGCGGCACGCTGTTCGTGAAGCCCATGGAGCGCGTCTACACCGGCATGATCATCGGCGAGTATTCGCGCCCCGGCGACCTTCCCTGCAACCCCACCAAGCGCAAGGCCCTCACGAACCATCGTGCCGCAGGCAAGGACCACGTCGCGCAACTCGATGTGCCGCGCACCCTGACGTTGGACACGGCGCTGGAATGGATCGCGCCGGACGAGTTGGTCGAAGTAACGCCGCAGTCCGTGCGCGTACGCAAGGCCGTGCTCGATCACGAAGCACGGAAGCGTATCGAGAAGCGGACAGCCGCGCTGGCGGGATAACGCCGCAAGAAACGGCGCGTCTTAGTGCCCCGTTTGCCCTTCATAGAACCACGAAATGGCTATCGACCGGAAACGCGTCGATAGCCATTTCGATTTCTTGTCCAACAAGTAGTAACTCATTAATGCGCGGTCATCTACGAAGATCAGGCTTGTGTACGCGTAGGCTTGGTCGCTGCGCGTCTCGATGTCCCGCGCGGGCAGCCATGTCTTCCCTTCGTCCTTGGAAATTGCCGCAGACAATGGCGTTCGTTCGCCGCCATGATCCGCTCCCTCCTTGGTGACGGGATTGAACACCAACAACCAGTCTCCGGTCGCGGGGATACGGCGCAACGTCGATGGGGCCTCCGGCGCAGCCGGGCCAAAGGGTTCGGCGACGTCCCACGAGTCGCCGCCGTCATGCGACACCGCCGCATAGTTGCGGCCCGTCTGCGTTCGAATCAGCATGAGCACGCTGCCGTCGCTGCGTTCGATGACCTCCGGCTCCATCGCTCCGCGCTTGGGCGCATCGGCCTCTCCCTTTCCGGCAACCCACGTCTTGCCTTGGTCGTCGCTCATGAAGCACAACGAAGTATAGTGATCGACCTTGGTGGAATCGGCCGTCCACGCCACGGGGCACAGCAGACGTCCCCTGCTCAAACGGACGACCCGGTCATTGTTCATGACGTGATAGCCCGGCCGGTTGGTGACGCACACCGGCTCCGACCAGGTCTTTGCCTCGTCGGACGAAGTCCGCAAGTAGACCTTCAGATCCGAGTCGCTGTTTCCCACGAGATAGAAGAAACCGATAGGCCCCGCGCCTCGCTTGCCGTCCGGTGTGCGTTCCGCGGTGAGTCGCTGCAAGCTCGCCGACATCACATTCTGTGCGCCAACATTCTCCTGAACAACCACGGGGTCGCTCCACACCTTGCCGCCGTCGCTCGAAATCCGCGCAACAATATTCGCCGCCGCATTGTCCGCGTCCCCGCCGTAGAACCGTGTGCCAAGCAGGTAGAGGCGCCCGTCGTTAAGTTCGATAACAGAGCCTTCGCTATTTCGAACAAAGGCCTCGCTGGCAGGCAAGACGTCCACGAAGAAATTCACTTCCTGCCCGGCAACAATGGCGCTGACACCCAAGCA
>JBAZRU010000044.1:0-17572 GCA_041662805.1 Candidatus Hydrogenedentales bacterium
TCGAAAGACTGGTTCTTCTTTGAGGAGTCCTTTGCCCATACCGTACCAATGGGCGCCCTGACCACAGAAGACAAAGGCAACGTGAGGCGGGCGGTGCGGCGCTTCGGCAGAATACGCACCCGGGTGCGACTCCCCGGCGAGGTACGCTTGAATGGCCGCTTGGGCCTCCGCGATACCGGTTGCGGCGAATCCCACTCGATGGCGGTAATGAGAGCGGCGGAGAAACGTTGAATAGGCCATGTCCGCCAAGTCGGTATCGGTCACCGCGCCCTCTGCCAGGAATCGGGTCCACGACTGGGCCAGCGTAGTGAGGGCTTCCGGGCTTCGGGCCGTCAGGAGCATTGGATAGTGAGACCCTTGCTTGGCGTCGGTGGCTTCTGGACGATCCTGTCGCTGACGCGAACCGTATGTCTGTAGTCCGGGACAGAACTCGCCGAGGACGACATGGGCGTTGGCGCCGCCAAAGCCAAATGAGTTGACGCCGATCGTCGCGGGGTGCTCGTTTGGCCATGCTTGAACCGCCGTAGGTACGCTCAGGCGCAAACGTTCGAAGTCGATAGCCGGGTTTGGGGTGTGGAAATGAAGGCTTGGCGGGATCTGACGATACTGGAGCATCAGGATGGCCTTGATCACCGCGGCGATCCCCGAGCCCGATTCCAGATGCCCGATGTTCGTTTTCACCGAACCAATGTAAAGCGGACATCCGTCGCTGTGGCTCGCCGCAAACACACGTCCCAGGGCCTCGGCTTCGACGGGGTCGCCGACGGACGTCCCCGTTCCGTGAGCCTCGACGTAGCCCACGCTTTCCAGGGCGATTCTCGCTTCGCTGTAGACATCGCGAAGCAGTTGTTCCTGGGCGTCCACATTGGGCAGTGAGATACCGCCTGTGCGACCGTCTTGATTTGTGCCTGAAGCTACGATGACCGCCTGGATGGGGTCGTGGTCCCTGAGCGCATCTTCAAGGCGCTTCAGTACGACGACACCAGCGCCTTCGGCGCGAACGAAGCCGTTCGCGGACGCATCGAACGCCTTGCATCTGCCATCGGGGGAAAGCATGAATGCCGACGAAAACATGATGAACGTTTCCGGTGCAAGGATTATGTTTGCGCCGCCCGCGATCGCCAAGTCAGCTTGGCCGGCGCAGAGGTGCTTCACCGCGATATCCAACGCCACGAGTGCTGACGAGCACGCGGTGTCCATGCTCATGCTGGGTCCACGCAGGTCGAGGCAATAGGAGATTCGGTTTGCGGCGATGCTGGAGCTGGAGCCTGTGGCCGTGAAAGGACCTAGTCCGCGCTGGTGCGTGGGCAAGCTCTGCACGTGACCATAATCGACGTTGGAGATCCCGACAAAGACGCCCGTCCGCGATCCTGCAAGACTGGAGATCGAGAGCCCCGCGTGTTCGAGCGCTTCCCACGTAGTCTCCAAGAGCAGGCGCTGTTGGGGATCGACGAAGGCTGCCTCGCGGGGGGACATACCGAAGCACTCGGGTTCGAATTCGTCTATCCGGTCAAGAAAGCCGCCCCAGCGGGACAGGGATTTTCCCGCAATGCCTTGGCGAGCGCTGTAATACGCCTCGGCACTCCATCGATCCGGTGGAACTTCTACCACCGCGTCTCGCCCGCTGCGAAGCAGGTCCCAAAAATCAGGACCATTCGAGACGCCACCGGGAAATCGACAGCCATAACCAAGGATAGCGACAGGAATAAGAGAAGTGCCGGTCATGCGCATTCCTTTCATGCCAATTCTGGCGAAAACGCGCATCGATCCCGAACCAATCCTTGCAGCTATTTGGAAACGCGAACCGTTCGGTGTGCGGCGACGCGGGCAGTGATTATTGACCGACTCCCAGTAGCGATGTCAATCGTTCAAGTCGAGTCATTCAAGATTCACACACGACCATGACCTGAAGACGAGGCAAGAGTGAGCGCGGTCTTGCTGTGGACTCACGTTGAGAGAGGCTAACTACCTAGTCATTCCCCGAGGCCTTCGTGATAGCCAGTGCAACATCCTCCACGAACTCTGGCGTCTTCAGATGGCAGGCTCCGCCCGCGTGCGTGATGGTCTCGCCCGGCGTGCGCTCGCCAATCTTGGGGTCCATCCACTCGACCGAGTACGTGCCCGCTGGCATGTCCAGATTGAACTCCGCTTGCATCGATTCCCCCACATCTTTTGTGCAGAGATAGACCGCATAGCTAGCCCCAGGTTCAGCAAGAACCTGGACCCGCACTCCTTTGGACACGCCGGTTGCCAGCGATGCAGATGGCTGCATGCGAACAAAGTCGAAGCCCTCGACAAACTGCTTCAAGATGCTCACCTGTTTGCGTATCGCCGGACCTCCACCGCCGGGCGATTCGAAAGTTACAAAGTCCCCCTCGGGATGCGGCGGGGTGAAGGACCAGTCAAGGTTATTGAAGAGCGCGCCCCCGGCCAGCATGAATTCCCAGCCCTCCCTGCGGTACGAAAAGTCCTCTCTGCCGCTGAAGCCCGTCTCGTTGTCGCCGATGACCCGATTCAGGCCGGCATTCATGGCTACCGTGTCGGGCGGATAGGCATAGTGAAAGTTGAATACCTGAACGCGCGAATGGGGCGACTCCACCTGGGCCTTCTTGTTTGCGATGTTCATCGAAATCAGATGGCTCACGCCGAGCTTCGCCTCTTCTTCTACGATCGTGTCCACGATCCGGTGCTGCCATTGCAGGCTCACGCTGCCGTCAATGTAAGGCTCGTTGCACACCTCGTAGATCAGATTGTCGAAGTCCTTCAATTCCTGCACCAGTCTCCGCGTCAGCGCCACCTGCACCGCCGTTAGGTCGTCGTGCATCAGCATGAAGACCTCTTGCCGCGGACAAGTTCCCACGCCGTTGATGTTGTTCCCTGCCTGCATCGGCGACACATTCCAGAGCGGGTCTTCATATAGGGTGCAAAAGAGCGTGAACTCGACAACGACCCCTGCCTTCGCAGCCTCCGACATAAAGGCCTTCAAGCGCTCGAAGTACGCCGCGTCCCATTGAGTCAGGTCGAACTTCGTGCCGCGGTCATTGGTCCCGGGCTCCGCACTCCGCGCCCACGGCGTGATATAGCGTGGTGCCTCTGGCGACAGCGTGTTGTCCGTGATGCCAAACGAATGCGGCAACTCCACATAACTTCCCGAAAAGGTCCGGGTCAGGTTCAGCCCATGCTTCCGAAGCTCACCCAGATAGCGGACATAGTCAAAATCCAGATTAAGCACCGCCCCATAGTGCTCCGCCGATGTCACGAGAACCGTTGGCTTGTCGCGCCACAAGAAATAGCGGGGGTTCTCCGGGTGCAGCGCAATTGGCACAGGGGGTGCTGCGAAAGCGGATTCGGAGAACAACGCCGATGCCAACAGCAACAGAAGGCTAAATCCAATCGTATGTCGCATGAATATCTCCCATGACGAAAGTGTGGCACAGCCCAGTGCCGGTCATTGAAGCATCGAAAGCCGCGTCGAAGCAAATGTCCGATATAACGGAGCGAGCGCATCGTGCCTCACGCACCATATCTTGCATGGGCTGACACCGCCTATCGCTACCGCTCTGAAGGAATCGACTCCGCATGAATAGACCGCGCATTGAGCAAGCGAGCGGCCTGCCTGTATGCGGTCTACCGAAATCTTGCGACGAAGACCGGCGTCAAGGCATACTTCTCCCTCGTATGTGCTGCCAATTCGCACACGCGACGCATAGTCTGTAGGCATGGCGCCTATGGTGAGTCAAGTCTTTTCGCGCCCGTAGCTCAGGTGGATAGAGCAACGGCCTTCTAAGCCGAAACACAATAGTAGTGGTAAGTCTATATATTGCAAGCTAATAGCCTGAAACTACTCGATTTACGCCGGTTAAGAATCCGTCGTTTAGTTACTCCAATTGCAGTTAAGCGCGCTTAAGAGGCGCTAATTCGCCTCCATATTTGCCCTCGACGTATCACTAGCACACAAAGATTCGCTGCGGTTAATCCTCTCTCCGCGAGCAACGATCTCATCGGCATAGCCCCTGCCGGATGTCATCGTGTCCGGGCCTAGCCTCACAAGGCGCCAAGTGTGGTTGCGCGTCTTTAGTCATCACGGACACATCGTAGACGAGTTTTGCACCAGGCCGTCCAGTACGTGAAAAGTGCAAACTGGATTCCTTCGGCAAGCGAACAGTACTATGCGTGTTGTTTATGGGCTTGTTCGTCGAGAGTTGTAATGCTGGAACGGGGCGCAGGCGCAGGTCTATTTGCCATGCTTCACTCTTTGATAGGGCCGTGAGAAGCATCCGAATAAGTAATGACGCCCGCAACGGCGGGGCGGCAAATGTCATGGGGAGGCCACATACTCTTGAGTAATCTCTTTTCTGATAGAACCGCGCTTATATGCTCCCGCGCCTATCCCGAACGACATTGGGAGCATGTGGAGCAGGCACGACCCTCCCTGCACCGCATCCAGCCTTCGGCCGACGTTGGCATTTCTGAGGTACACGCAACTTGCCAAGTCGGAGCAGCCTAGTCATGGACCAAGCCACCCACAACAAGATTGTCTCCTTCATCTGGGGTATCGCTGACGACGTTCTTCGCGATCTGTTCAAGCGTGGAAAATACCCGGATGTTATCCTGCCCATGTGCGTCATCCGGCGCATGGATGCCGTGCTTGAGCCCACCAAGCAGCATGTCCTCGACACGAAGAAGGTGCTTGACGAGGCCCGCATCACCGAGCAGCGCGCAGCGCTCTGCGATGCGGCGGGCCAGGCTTTCTACAACACCTCGAAGTTCACCCTGCGCGATCTCAAGTCGCGCGGCAGCCAGCAACAGCTTCTCGCGGATTTCGAAGACTACCTCAACGGCTTCTCTCCGAACGTCCAGGACATCCTTGAGAACTTCAAATTCCGCAACCAGCTCCATACACTGTCCCGGGCCGATGCTATTGGCACGTTAATCAACAAGTTCCTCGATCCCGATATCGACTTATCCCCCACCGGCATCGACAACCATGCCATGGGAACCGTCTTCGAGGAGCTAGTCCGCAAGTTCAACGAAGAGAACAACGAAGAGGCGGGCGAGCACTGGACACCGCGAGATGCCGTCCGACTGATGGCGAACCTCATCTTTCTGCCTATCGAGGCCGAGATAAAGTCCGGCACCTACTTGCTCTACGACTGCGCCTGCGGCACTGGCGGCATGCTCACCGTGGGGGAGCAGACGCTCACGGCGATTGCCGCAAAGCGCGCCCAGCAGGTCAAATGCCTGCTATACGGCCAAGAGATCAACCCCGAGACCTACGCCATCTGCAAGGCCGACATGCTGCTCAAGGGCGAGGGCGAGAGCGCCGACCACATCGTCGGCGGCGCGGAATGGTCCACACTGTCGCACGATGCCTTTCCCTCGAATGAATTCGACTTCATGCTCGCCAATCCACCCTATGGGAAAAGTTGGAAGAAAGACCTTGAGGCGATGGGGGGGAAGGACGGGATGCGCGACCCTCGCTTCATGGTGATGCATCAGGGAGAGGAACTCTCGCTGGTCACCCGTTCCAGCGACGGCCAGATGCTCTTCCTCGCGAACATGGCGTCAAAGATGAATCCCAAGTCCGCCCTCGGCAGCCGAATCGCCGAGGTCCATAACGGCTCTTCCCTGTTTACTGGCGACGCCGGCCAGGGTGAGAGCAACATCCGCCGCTGGCTTATCGAGAACGACTGGCTCGAGGCCATCGTCGCCCTGCCGCTCAACCTCTTCTACAACACCGGCATCGCCACCTATATCTGGGTGTTGTCCAACAAGAAGCCCACGCACCGCAAAGGCCACGTGCAGCTCATCGACGCCACGCAGAGGTTCAAGCCGTTGCGCAAGAACCTCGGCAAGAAGAACTGCGAGCTCTCACCCGAGGATATCGAACGCATCAACCGCACCTTCCTCGACTTCAAGGAAACGCCCGAGTCCAAGATATTCCCGAATGCTGCCTTCGGCTACTGGAAAGTCACGGTCGAGCGCCCACTACGCCTGCACAGCCAGCTCACCCTCAAGGCCATCGAGACCCTGCGCTTCAACGCGGGGGAAGAGGACCTGCGCACCACGCTCTACGAGGAGTTCGGCGACGATCTCTTCAAGAGATTCTCCGCAATCTCATCGGCTTTGGAAAAGCGCCTCACCGAGTGGGGCGACGACGAAGACGACGGAGATGACGACGAGGGTAGCAGCAAGAAGAAAGGCCTGCCCGAAAAGAAGAAAAAGAAACTGCTCGACCCCAAGACGTGGGACCGCGATGGCCGCCTCGTCGAAGTAGCCACGAGGCTGCGCGACGTGGTGGGCGACACACTCTTCGAGGACCACAACCTCTTCCGCGAACGCGTGGATGACGCGCTCAAGAAGCTCGATATCAAACTCGCCGCCGCCGACCTCAAACAGATCCTCAAAGCCGTGAGTTGGCGTGTAGAAACCGCACCGCCCGTCATCGCCAAGGTGCACAAGCCCGGCAAGGCGACCGTTGACCCGCTATACGGTCGATGCGCTTCCGCTGCAGGCGACAGAAAACTCGTGCTGGAATACGAGCCCGACTCCGACCTACGCGACACGGAGCAGGTGCCGCTGCTGGAAGAGGGCGGTATCGAGGCCTTCATCCGCCGCGAAGTGCTACCCTACACGCCCGACGCTTGGGTCAAAGAGGACGCCACCAAGATCGGCTACGAAGTAAGCTTCACGCGCCACTTCTACAAGCCGCAGCCGCTGCGCACGCTCGAGGAGATCAGCGCCGACATCCTCGCGATTGAGAAGGAGGCCGAGGGATTGCTTGACGGCCTGCTAAAGGGGAAGAAATAGATTATGTCAACCCAACGCTATTCTGTTACTCCGCATCCGATCGACACCCTGCTTACCTGGGTCAAGTCTGGCGAGATCGCCATTCCCGAAATTCAGCGCCCCTTTGTATGGGAAGCGACCAAGGTCCGTAACCTGCTCGACTCCCTCTACCAGGGTTATCCGGTCGGTTACTTAATCGCATGGCGCAACCCCACGATAAGGCTCAAGGACGGTACGTCATCCGCAGGCAAACGCATTTTAATTGACGGTCAGCAGCGTGTGACGGCCCTTATGGCGGCCCTGCTAGGCCGCGAGGTACTGACCAAGGACTATGAGACTGTCCGCATCCGCATCGCGTTCCACCCCCAGGACGAGCGCTTTGAGGTCGCCAATCCCGCCATTCGCAAGGACGTGACTTGGATTGGGACGTAGCCGAGGTTTTTTCGCCCGATGCCAGCCTCACCGAGTTGACAGACAATTACACCGAGAAGAATCCCGAAGCCGACCGAAAGCGTGTCTCGCGGGTCCTTGAGAAGCTCCGCAAGATCATCAACAACCACGTTGGGGTAATAGAACTTGCAGATGACCTGGACATAGAAACGGTAACCGAGATATTCATCCGCGTAAACTCTGCCGGGACCGAGCTCTCGCAGGCCGACTTTGCCATGTCCAAGATCGCCGTCAACGAAACGTATGGCGGCAATCTTTTGCGAAAAGCCATCGACTATTTTTGCCACCTTGCGGTCGCGCCCGAGTTCTTATCCCGCATTGAGAAAGGCGACAAGCCGTTCGCCGCTTCCGAATTCCTGCCGCAGATGACCTGGTTGAAGAACGTCAACGACGACCTCTACGACCCAACCTACACCGACATGTTGCGTGTGGCATTCACGTCGGAATTCGGTCGTGGCAAGCTTCAAGACCTCGTGGCCCTACTTTCGGGCCGTAACTTCGAAACCAAGCAGTTTGAGGAAGCGATCGCCGAGGAGTCTTTCGGAAAGCTAAAGAAGGGGGTCCTGGCTTTCATCAACAAGACTCATTTCGACCGTATCACGATGATCCTGCGCTCAGCGGGCTTCATAACGAGCGACCTTATAGGAGGCCGCAACGCAGTCAACTTTGCGTACATCATTTACCTGCGGGGACGTTCCGAAAAGATGCCCGCCTCCGACCTTGAAAGTCTTGTGC
Organism: Candidatus Hydrogenedentales bacterium; assembly: GCA_041662805.1. Classification (GTDB taxonomy): domain Bacteria; phylum Hydrogenedentota; class Hydrogenedentia; order Hydrogenedentales; family SLHB01; genus JAIBAQ01. Next base: position 7,975 of record JBAZRU010000044.1, read on the forward strand.
GACGCTGGTATGCCATGTCCATTTTGCGCGGCCGTTATACGGGTAGTCCCGAAACTGCATTCGACCTGGATATCCGCCAGATCGAGGCGCGTGGCCTCGCCAGCTACGCAGAGTCGGTACTGGAGAACGAGTTGCCAGAGAGTTTTTGGACGGGGATGTTGCCCCAGTTGATGGACACCTCTTCAGGACAGAGTCCCTATTTCCTCGCCTACCAGGCCGCACAGGTGAAGCTTGGCGACAAGGGCTTTTTGTCACGCGATATTACTGTGCAGGATCTGCTCATGAACCGGACAGACGTCCACCATGTTTACCCAAAGAAGCACCTGAAGGCGAAAGGGTTCTCTCGTAGCCGCTACAATCAGATTGCCAATTTCGTGCTGGCTCAGAGCGAGATCAACATTGCAATCGGCGACAAGGCGCCGGAGAAGTATTTTGAGGAGTTGGCCAATCAGTGCAATGGCGGCAAGAAGAAGTATGGCGGCATCACGGATAAGAGCGATCTTCGGGCCAACCTGAAAATGAGCTGCTTACCCAAGTCACTCCTTGAAGGTGAAGTCCCGGACTATGACGACTTCCTCGAAGAGCGCCGCAAGCTGATGGCACTCAAGATTAAGTCCTGGTATCAGAAGCTGTGACAACCTCTGAGCACAGACTCTTTCTCCGAAGCTGTCCTCCTGGTAAGCGCCAAGGTGCAGTGATAGAAGAACTCGTATCCACAGCGGACGCAGAGCAATGAAGAAGCGGCTCAAACCGATGATCGAAGGGAAGACGTATTCGCTTCTTCAACGGCTCGAAGCGATTACTCGGTTCCTGCCCATTTTCGAGACTCCCGGATTTCGGTTTGGAGAGTCGAGAGGCCTCGAGCAACTCAAGCATGGTGTTCTGGAGTCGCCCCTGTTCGTCTTGAGCGAAGAGGCAGTAGCGTTTGTAAGGACTTGTTACGATTACGGATGGATTGTGGAGTTTGAGTGGGGCAAGTGGACAGGGACTCGGGAAGCTATCATATTGCGAGACAACCCAACAGCACTCGGTCAGTCCACCCCGGAACAACTTGAGAAACTCCTAACCGTTTGCGTTCGTCAGGATCGCTATTGTGATGGCGCTCTGGCAGGTGCTTTTGACTGTGGCTTTCTTACGGCTATTCTGCAACGTGCAGTTGTTCTACGGGACGAATTGGCTACAACGGAAGCCAGGAAGGGATCGAAGGATTGATCGCAGACCTCAAACCGTACACGGAGTACAAGGAGTCGGGGCTGCCGTGGCTCGGGCGGGTGCCAGGGCACTGGGCACGACGCCGAATGAAGTTCCTTTTCGCCGAACGAGTACAGAAAGGTTACCCGGAAGAGCCACTTCTCGCCGCGACACAGAGCATGGGCGTCGTACGAAAGGAAGAGTATGGTTCGCGCACAGTAACAGCGATGAAGGATCTACACCTTCTCAAACTCGTCGAAGAGGGCGATTTCGTCATTAGTCTGCGGTCTTTTCAAGGCGGAATAGAAAAAACGCATTCAAAGGGCATCATTAGTCCTGCCTACACAGTATTGAAGCCACGAAAGGAAGCGCTCAGCACCTACTACGCTCGCTTCTTTAAATCCCCAGACTTCATCAGCGCTCTTACCCTGTTCGTAACGGGTATCCGCGAAGGTCAGAATGTCGACTACGAACGCTTGAGTCGGGCGTATCTCCCTCTGCCTCCTCCTGAAGAACAAATGGCAATCGGACGGTTTCTGGACTGGGCGAACGGGCGGCTGGAGCGTGCGATTCGGGCGAAGCGGAAGGTAATCGCGCTGCTCAATGAACAGAAGCAGGCCATCATCCACCGCGCCGTCACCCGCGGCCTCGACGCCAATGTCCCCCTCAAATCCTCCGGAATGCCTTGGCTCGGGGATATCCCGCAGCATTGGGAGACAATGCGCCTGAAATTCATCGCCACGAAGATCGTCGATTGCCTACATGCAACGCCAATCTACTCCGAAGACGGTGAGTATCCGGCGATAAGGACTGCAGATGTTCAGCCGGGACGACTGCTTCTAGAGTCCGCGCGAAGTGTCGACGCAGACCACTACCAACAATGGACAGCTCGATTGACACCTCTAGAAGGAGATATTCTTTACACGCGGGAAGGCGAGCGGTTTGGCATTGCGGCCTTAGTTCCACCTAATGTGAGACTTTGTATTTCTCAACGTATGATGGCGTTCCGATTGCACCCAGCAGTCAATTCTGCGTATTTCATGTGGCAAATCAACTGCCGTCATGTCTACGCTCAAGCTGCGGCAGACTTAATTGGAGCAGCGGCGCCGCACGTAAACGTAGAGCGCATCAAGAATTTTTGGCTTGTGCATCCTCCGAAAGAGGAGCAAGACTCCATCGTTGCAGCCATCAATAGTGCATTCGCTGGGATGCAGGAGGTCATTTCGAGGGCACAGCGGGAAATCTCATTACTTCGTGAATACCGAGCCCGCCTGATTGGCGACGTGGTGACCGGCAAGCTCGATGTGCGCGCGGCGGCGGCGCAGCTGCCGGATGAAGTCGAGGAGCCTGAGCCGCTGGACGAGCTTGACTCACTAGCCGATGCCGACGAAGAACCAGCAGACGACCTTGACTCCACTCCCGAGAAGGTCGAGATATGAGTACCGTTTTCGTCAGTCAAGACATCTGGCCAGACCTCACCAAGGCCGTGAGCAATTGCCGGCAGCGTTGCGCCGTAGCCGTCGCTTATTTGGGTTCCGGGGCGAGCCGGCTTTTGCCCCTTACCAAGGGTAGCCGACTCGTGGTGGATGCCAGTGAGCGCGCTGTCTCATCCGGTCAAACGTGTCCTGCCGACTTGTTGAAGCTGGTGAAGCGCGGAGTTCTGGTTTATAGCGTGCCCAACCTTCACGCCAAGGTGTTCGTGGTAGGCCTCGCCGCCTACATCGGCTCGGTCAACGTCTCGCGGAATTCTGCCGAGCAATTGGTCGAAGCCGTAATTCGAACCACCGACAAGAAGGCCGTCCTGGCCGCGCGACAGTTCGTTCTTGAAAACTGCCTTCATGAACTAACGCCCGAGGCATTGAAAATACTGGGTAAGCTCTATCACCCACCACGAGTTCCTGGGGGTAAGAGGAAGAAGAGGGGACCTAAGGAGACTTCAAAACGGCCAACACTCCCTCGGCTGCTTATTACGCAACTTCATATTGATAGCTGGACCGAACGCGAGCAAAGTCTTCACGATAGCGGAGTAGTCGTGGCGAAGAAGCGACGCAAGCATCGACGGACCTTTAAGCTGGACAGCTTCCCAGTAGCCGGGAAATGCCGATATCAAAGCGGGGATGTGGTTATACAAGTTCTCGACGAAGGACGCGGAAGGGTCTTAGTGGCGCCGCCGGGGAATGTAGTGTATATCCACACGCGCCGATATGGCGCCCGGCAGATTTCATTTGTTTTCATAGAGCGTCCTGAGCGACCGCGTCGGCAAGTCAAAGTGCTGGCGCGTGCCCTTGGCCGCGGTGCGTTGAAGCAGTTGCGCGGGGATGGTGTGATCCGAGACGCGAAGTTCGCACAAGCGCTGTTGAACATATGGGCACGCTAACCTCATGAACACGACCGACACCAGCGAACGCGGACTCGAACGCTTGGGCCGCACGGCTTTGCCTAGCCACTCCTGCGCTCCGGAGAAGAGAGAGGAGGTCTCCATATGAGCGTTAGCGACCTCATTGCGCTTGTTGATCGCTTGCGCGCTATGCCGACGGAGACAGAGTGGGTGGAGTTCAAGTTGAATCATTGCGAACCTCAACGGCTTGGCGAGTACCTTTCGGCACTATCCAACGCTGCGGCACTTGCGCGCGAGCCGCGCGGGTTTCTGATCTTTGGCATAGACAATGCCACGCATGCGGTAGTGGGCACGACTTTCGATCCATACGCCGCCAAGGGGAAGGGCAATCAGGATCTGCTGCCGTGGCTCGCGGCAGGTCTGCGGCCCAAGGTTGGCTTCGAGCATCACAGTGTCGACCATCCTGATGGTCGGGTGATTCTCTTCGAGGTTCTTCCAGCGCACGGTCAGCCTGTGGAGTTCTACGGTGTTCCGCATGTTCGCGTAGGGTCCAGCTTGGTCACGCTAGCGTCCCATCCCGAAAAGGAGCGGGCGCTTTGGACGTTGGGCCAGGACTGGTCGGCGGAGGTGTGCGCGGATGCGACTCTGGCTGACCTCGATCCGGAAGCGGTGTCCCATGCACGCGTCCAATTCGCGGTGAAGCACCCCGCGCAGATGGGTGAGGCGGCAAGCTGGGATGACACTACCTTTCTGAACAAGGCCCGCGTTCTCAGGAAGGGCGCAGTGACCAACGCCGCGCTGCTCTTGCTCGGGCGGAGTGAAACCGCGTCGCTTCTTTCGCCTGCGGTGGCGAAGATTTCGTGGGTGCTGAAGGACGCCGAGAACCGGGAACAGGATTACGAGCACTTCGGCCCGCCGTTTCTGCTGGCGGGCGAGCGGCTGCTGAAGCGAATTCGGAATTTAACGGTGCGAGCCTTGCCGAGTGGCACGCTGTTTCCGCAGGAGTTTACCCAATACGACCCGTGGGTGATTCGCGAGGCGCTGCACAATTGCATCGCCCACCAGGACTACAGCTTTCATTCCCGAGTTGTCGTGGTCGAGTTTCCTGACCGCATACTCCTGACGAATGCCGGGGATTTCCTGCCAGGAGACGTGGAGACGGTCATACGGCAAGATGCGCCGCAGGCGCTCTACCGAAATCCGTTTTTGGCTGATGCCATGGTCGAACTGAACATGATCGACACGCAGGGCGGCGGTATCAAGCGCATGTATGAAACTCAGCGGAGACGCTTCTTCCCGTTGCCGGACTACGACCTTTCCAAACCGGACGCGGTGTCTGTGAGCCTCAGCGGGCGCATTCTGGATGAGCGCTATACCCGGCTCCTGATGGAGCGTATCGACCTCAATTTAGAGCAGGTAATGCTCCTCGACCGGGTCCAGAAGAAGGAACCGATCAGCCGTGAAGGACACCGCAGCTTGAAGGCTGCCGGCTTGGTAGAAGGCCGTTACCCTAGCCTTATGGTGGCAGGTGTCGTCGCCAAGGTGACCGGCGAAACGGGTCGCCACGTTCGAGAACGCGGTTTCGACAAGCAGTATTATCTTGACCTGATCATGAAGTTGCTCAGCGAACACGGACCGGCCAGTCGTAAGAACGTGGACGACGTACTTTTGGCGAAGCTGCCTGACCGGCTGACATCGGACCAGAAGCATCGAAAAGTAAACAATCTATTACAAGAGCTTCGAAGAACTGGAAGGATTGCCAATCGGGGCACACGGGCTAATCCGGAGTGGATATCGACGGAAGGCCGGGTCAATGATTAAGCAAAGAATACACGGTGCAGATAATGCAGCGTCTTGGCGGAGGCTATTGTCGTTTAAGGACTTGTGCCTTTGCTAAACGATAACAACTTCGGTACTTTAGTAAAGACTTTAGTAAAGGCTTTAGTAAAGCAACCGGTAGAGTCCCCGCAAGTCCTGGGCGTCACGCAACCCTCAGGAAGAGGATTGCATGAGGTAGCGACATGACCACCGACATCAGCGAAAAGGGCCTCGAGACGCTGATTATGCGCCACATGACCGGAGAGGATGGCCTCGCGGTCCCGCCGGACCGGGTCGCCGAGTCGTCCGTTCCAAGTGGCGGCACTGGCTACATCGCAGGCAGCCCGCAGGATTATGACCGGGCACACGCGCTCGATGTGACGCAGCTTTTTGCCTTCCTGCAAGTTACTCAGCCGGATGCCTTCAAGAAGCTTGGGCTGGGGAGCTACAAAGACCGCAGGGACATCAACCGCCTCAAATTCCTCGCCCGCTTGTCGTCTGAGGTCGGCAGGCGCGGCGTGATCGACGTGCTGCGTAAGGGCGTTGACCACGGCCCGGTACACTTCGACCTCTTCTACGGCACCCCTTCGCCGGGCAACCTCAAGGCTGAGGCGTTGCATGCGCAGAATCGCTTCTCGGTCACGCGCCAACTCGCCTACAGTAAGGATGAGACACGCCGCGCGCTCGACTTGGGCCTGTTCATAAACGGCCTGCCCATCGCCACCTTCGAACTGAAGAATAGCCTCACCAAGCAGACCGTCGTGGACGCCGTCCAGCAGTACAAGCGCGACCGCGACCCGCGGGAGGAGCTTTTTAAGTTTGGCCGTTGCGCGGTGCATTTCGCGGTGGACGACAGCGAGGTGCGCATGTGCACAGAGCTTAAGGGCAAGGCCTCGTGGTTCCTGCCTTTCAACAAGGGCTACAACGACGGCGCGGGCAACCCACTGAACCCGGACGGCATCAAGACCGACTACCTGTGGAAAGAGGTACTCACGCCGGCTGGGCTAACCAACATTCTCGAGAACTATGCGCAGATCGTCGAGGTGGTGGACCCACGTACCGGAAAGCGGAAGCGCAGGCAGGTGTGGCCACGCTACCACCAACTCGGGGTGGTGCGACAGGCGCTGGCAGATGTGCGCGCCCACGGCGTGGGCAAGCGCTACCTTATCCAACACTCGGCGGGGAGTGGCAAGTCGAATTCTATCGCCTGGCTCGCGCACCAGCTTATCGGCCTGAAACGTGAGGACAAGCAGGTCTTCGACTCGGTCATCATCGTCACTGATCGACGTATCCTCGATGACCAGATCCAGACGACCATCAAGCAGTTCATGCAGGTGCGCGCAACCGTGGGTCACGCCGAGAACTCCGGCGACTTGCGTAAGTTCATCCAGGACGGCAAGAAGGTCATTGTTTCGACGGTGCAAAAGTTTCCCTTCATTCTTGACGAAATCGCCACCGAGGCTGGCAAGACCTTTGCTATCGTCATCGACGAGGCACACTCGAGCCAGGGGGGCAAGACATCCGCGGCGATGAGCCAGGCGCTTGGCGATGCCCCCGACGCCGATGACGATAGATACGACCCAGAGGACACGGTCAATGCGGCCCTGGAAAGGCGCATGGCGGCGCGCAAAATACTGACCAACGCCAGCTACTTCGCGTTCACCGCCACGCCCAAGAACAAGACCCTGGAGATGTTTGGCGAGCCGTTGCCACCGGATGCCGAGGGCAAGGTCAAGCACCGTCCGTTCCACAGCTACACCATGAAGCAGGCAGTGGAGGAGGGCTTCATCCTCGATGTGCTCAAGGCCTACATGCCGGTGGACAGCTACTACAAGCTAGTCAAGAAGACTGAGGACGACCCGGAATTCGATACCAAGAAGGCGAAGAAGAAGCTGCGCCGCTATGTGGAGAGCCACGACCATGCGATTCGGCTCAAGGCCGAAATCATGGTAGACCACTTTCATGAGCAAGTACTGGCGGCAGGAAAGATTGGCGGTCAGGCACGAGCGATGATTGTGACCAGTGGCATCGAGCGAGCCATCCAGTACTTCCATGCCTTCAAGTCGTATCTGGTGGAGCGTAAGAGCCCGTATCAGGCTATCGTCGCATTCTCGGGGGAGCACGACTACGGCGGCTCGAAGGTCAGTGAAGTCTCCCTCAACGGATTCTCAAGCGGCGAGATCGCCGCCAAGATACAGACCGACCCGTACCGATTTCTGATTTGCGCCGACAAGTTCCAGACCGGCTACGACGAGCCGCTTCTACACACGATGTACGTGGACAAGCCGCTCGCGGGTATCAAGGCGGTACAGACCCTGTCGCGGCTCAACCGTGCGCACCCGCAGAAGCACGACTGTTTCGTGCTCGATTTCCAAAACAACAGCGAGGCGATTACCTACGCCTTCCAGGACTATTTCCGCACCACGTTGCTCGCCGAAGAGACCGACCCCAATAAGCTGCACGACCTGAGAGCAGCGCTGGATGCTGCGCAGGTGTACACGCCGGACCAAGTTCAGCGTGTGGTGGAGTTGTTTCTCAGCAATGCAGAACGCGACCAACTCGATCCGATACTTGATGTCTGCGTGGCGGCCTATGTGCATGGACTCGGCGAAGACGGCCAGGTGGCGTTCAAGGGAAAAGCCAAGGTATTTTGCCGCACCTACAACTTTCTATCGTCGGTGATTCCGTACAACAACGCGGAGTGGGAGAAGCTCTCGATCCTGCTAAGTCTGCTCATTCCCAAGCTGCCGGCGCCTGAGGGGGAAGACCTCGCCAAGGGCATCCTCGAAGCAATCGACATGGACAGCTACCGCGTCGAGAAGCAGAATATGCTGAAGATCGCGTTGGAAGACAAGGACGCAGAAATCGAGCCCCTACCGACCGACGCGGCCAGCCGCAAGCCCGAACCCGAACTCGACTACTTGAGCAATATCCTCAAGTCATTCAACGAACACTTCGGTACGCTATTCACCGATTCCGACCGCGTCATCAAGCGCATCCAAGACGACATCGCGCCCAAGGTCGCAGCCGATTCCGCCTACCAAAACGCCAAGGAGAACACGCCGCACACCGCGCGCATGGCCCACGACCAGGCACTAGGCAAGATAATGCAGTCGCTCTTAAAGGACGACACACAGGTCTATAAGCAGTTCGTCGAGAACGAGTCCTTCAAGCGTTTCGTCGGCGATATGGTGTATCGGATGACGAGCCAGTAGGCGAAAGTCCACTCAACTCATCATCAAGGGGAGTGCGTACACGAGCCTCAAGTGCGGGGTCGCCCTACTTCGTAATCCTGCTGTACTTCCCATCGACGACGTGCCCCACGCCATCCTGCTTGAAGCGCTCGCGAAGGATTCTTCCGAGGTTTACTACGGTCTTGCCGTCGTTGGTGGCTATTTCGACAACCACCATGGACTCCTTCTTGCCGCGGAAATACCCCTTGGCCGAGTACGCGGTGAAGCTCTCTTCATACTTGGCCACGAGCGTCATGACGCGGCCTAATGGTGCCGCGACATAGAGCCTATGAACCTTCTTGCTTTGTACTCTCATCATTCCCCCTTCGGAGCGCTTGTGTTCAGACAGAGTCAATCCAGGGTGCGGTCCAGACTGTGACAGCGTGAACAGCGTTGTCCCCCATCAAGTCATCGTACCATTATCGAGGTAATGCGTATCCTTCGCGTCAAGCCAGTGAGGCACTCTTCACGTGCAATTGAGGTGCCTCGCACTCAATCCAGCAGGTTGAAGTTGCACACGGCAATCATCTCTGGAGCAAGGCTCGTATGCAGCGATAGAGATAATTAATCGATGCAGATTCGTATTCCGTAGCAAATCGCGCAGTGATTCCGTTCTAATCCGCGCAACGGTTCTGATTCAATCCCCGCAGCTGTAACGCCTTGTCGGCATCCGTCGCAGCTTTGAACTATTTGTAGCCCATAATGGGTTAGACTTGCTCGGCCCCTTATCATACCCCCCAAGTGGATGACCTACATCACCCAGGAACCTTCCATCAAGCATCAATTGTTTGTCCACTTAAGAGGCGGAAATCAGCATAAGCAGCAATCATGAAGTCCATATTCCAAAGTCCTTCATGACCAATTACCTGTGACAAGCCTTCTGCATTTAAGCGCTACAAATGGACCGTGTAGGAAACCGTGTTTGACCAGAGCCCCGAGACAGTGTCCTGGGCGCGGAACGTCATCGACCCCGCCGAGCCTGCGGGGAACGTGTATGGGATCGTCCAAGTCCCGGACG
>JBAZRU010000045.1:0-17454 GCA_041662805.1 Candidatus Hydrogenedentales bacterium
CGCCCTATGCCCTTCAAGGCAGGCGGATCGTGTTCACCGATTGGTACTACATCCAACCCGGCGATCTGGACTGGGTGGACAAGGAGGGCAAGAGCGTTTACGTGGACGGGAATTCTGGCCTGACCGAGGCCCGTCACGTGGGCATCAACGCGCCTCGCGGAATCCGCATCGAGGCGCGGAAGCCATCCGTCATTGGGCCTTTCGAAAACATGCCGTATCGCACAATCCTGAAAGACGGCGCCGTATTCAAAGGATGGACTTCGACGGAGTATTACGAGTCTCCGGACGGGATGGCGTGGGAGAAGAAGGCGAACCTCGCGTTGGATGCCCTGCACGAAGACGGCGTGCTCCACGTATTCATCGACCCGGCGGGAGCGCCAGAAGAGCGATTCAAGGCGGTGTGGGTGGGGCACATCACACGCAAGGAATTCGACACATTCCGCGCGAAGCGGCCCGATGGCTGGGAGCCCCGCGCGCTGTTCCTATCGGGCGAGAAGGACGCGGTGTCGTGTCTGCGCGGGAGCGTCTCGCCGGATGGCATCCGGTGGACCACGCTGCCGGAACCGTTGGTGGTCGAGTATTCAGACACGTTGAACACGGCGTATTACGATGCCACGTTGCGAAAATACGTGATCTACACGCGGTATTGGTCAATCGGTCCGCGCGCGGAGAGCCTGCCGCCGGATATCCGCAACAGTTGGACCGGGTTCGGCCGCCGCGCCATCGGACGGACGGAATCGCCGGACTTCCGCGCTTTTCCGCCGTCGGAGATGATTCTGGAGCCCTCGCCCAACATGCTCCCTTCCGAGGCGCTCTACACGAATTGCCGCACAACCGTGCCGGGGAATCCCGATCAGCACCTGATGTTTCCCGCAGTATGGAACGCCTCCATCGACGACACCACGCGAATCGTGATGGCGTCGAGTCACGACGGAAAGGTGTGGCATTGGACGCCGGGAGGCGATCTGTTGGGCACAGCGCCGTTCGGCGCGTGGAACGGCGGATGCATCTGGGCAAACCCCAACTTGCTCGAACTCCCCAACGGCGACTGGGCGCTGCCGTACCTGGCGCACAACGTACCGCACAAATATCCGCGCGGGCAGCGCGTGGGCGGAATGGGATATGCCGTGTGGCCCAAGGGCCGCTTGGCCGCGCTCGTCGCGGAGGACGAAGGGGAGTTCACGCTCATCCCGTTGATGCCGCCCGGGCGCGCGATTGCGATCAACGCAACCACCCGGCGCACGGGCTGGATCAAAATCGAAGTCGCCGGAGTGGACGGCCGGACCTTCGAGGACTGCATCCCCGTTGTGGGTGACCAACCCTCGGCGCGCATCAAATGGGGCGATGCAAGTGACCTGGGAGTTGGCGAGAATCAGCCGGTCACTCTCCGAATCCGGATGCACCAAGCGGAGCTCTATGGGTTGGGATTTGGCGACTGACAGAAATGACGCAGTCGCGCAACGTATCGTTCAAACGCGATTCTACACCCGCACGGTCGAGTGTCTATGCACAACGACTTCTAGCCGATACCGTCGAGTAACCTCATGAAGTTGCGTTTGGGTTTGTGCGCGACGCGGAGGACTGCATCATCGAGAACTGGGGCGCTGTGGCGATTCTGGGGGCGGACCATTCGTGTCGCAACGTTATTTCTGGAGAAGCTGGGGCCTCAGGGCCGCTGCGTCAATCACGTTGTCTCGCAAAACAAAGTTCGCGCCAACGGCGCGTATGGGATTATTCTCGAAGCCACCGAGAACTGCATGGTTCTGGGGAACAAGTCATACGAGAATGGCAAAGACGGGATTGCCGTGGACAGTACCAATGGACCCGCGCAGTTCAATGCGATCGTCGGAAACCGCTGCGCTGAAAATGCGGGCACAGGCGTTCACATCGGAACGGGATCTCTGTCGACCTGCGTTGAGGGAAACCGCGAAACGCGCAACGCGCGAGCGCGCTCTGCACACCCATGAAGGAGGGTTCTTCATGACAAACGATGCCACAAAACCTGCACAGACAGACACAAAGGGACATGCGTCACCCGAAGGGGGCGTAACCCGCCGCGCGTTCATGCGGGCCGGGGGCGCCGCGTTTGCAGGAATCTCCATCGTGCCGCGTCACGTGCTGGGCGGGAAGGGCTATGTAGCGCCAAGCGAGAGAATCACGCTGGCGTGCATTGGTTTTGGAACCCAGGCCATCCGAGAGATCGGCGGCATACTGGAAAGACCCGAGGTTCAGGTAGTCGCCGTGTGCGATGTGGAAAAGGACGGCGTCAATTACCTGGAATGGGACAAGGGAGAGGTCCGAAACACGATACGGCTGCTCCTTAAGAATCCGACGTGGCGCGAAGGCCTCAATTACGCTCCCGGAGGCCGCGACGTGGGCAAGGAGGTTGTTGAGACGTATTACGCGCAGCAGCGCGGCCGGAAGCGGTACAAGGGATGCGCCACCTATGTGGATTTCCGCGAGATGCTGGAGAAAGAGAAGGATGTGACCGCGGTAAAGGTGATGACCGCGGATCATACGCACGCGACCATCGCGGTGGCGGCCCTGAAGAAGGGCATGAATGTGATTATGCACAAGCCGTTGGGCAACCGGTTGCTCGAGGCCAGGGCCGTTGTCGAGACGGCGCGCGCGACGGGCATTGCCACGCACTTTCTGCCCGCAAGTGACGGAACCCGCCAGAAGCCGGCGATGGACATGATCAAGAACGGCGCCATCGGCGCGTTGCGGGAAATCCACAACTGGTCAAGCCGTCCCATGTGGCCGCAGTTCGCGTCCGTGCCCACCGATACGCCTCCCGTGCCTCCGGGATTCGACTGGACGCTCTGGCTCGGCCCATGTACGGACCGTCCGTATCATTCGCAGTACGCGCACACGAATTTCCGCGGCTGGTATGACTTTGGCGGCGGGTCCATCGCGGACATGGGGCACTACAGTCTCTGGCCGTTCTTCCAATTCCTGGACTTGGATGCGCCTATCAGCGTGGAGTCGACGCCCACGCATGTCAGCACAGTGTCGGATCAGGTCTGCCGATCCATCCGAAATGACTATTCATTCCCCACCGCCTGCACCGTTCGTATGCGATTCGCCGCCAAGGGCGAGCGCGGTCCGCTGGATATCTATTGGTACGACGGCGGCATCAGGCCGCCGGTGCCGGACGAACTCATGAGCGAGAACAAAGAGCTGCAGGAAGAGGGGATGATGATCGTTGGCGACCAAGGGAAAATCCTGGGCAACTTCCGTTGCGAAGACCCCCGGCTGGTTCCCGACTCGAAGATGCGCGCATACGAAGCCGCGAACAGCCCGGTTCCCGCGGAACAGTCGGAGGATACCCCCCAACTGCGTGCCAACCGCAATGCCGAGTGGATCAAGGCCTTCAAAGGCGGACCCGCCACGTGTGGCGACTTCACCCTCGGGGGCCCAATTTCCGACGCCATGAACCTGGCTTCCATATCGTTGAGGCTCGGCGGTCAACGCCTGTTGTGGGATGCCGCCAACGCGAAGATCACGAACAACGCCGAAGCGAACGCGTACCTGACCCGCGAGTATCGTCCTGGCTGGGAGATGTGAGGAACAGCCTGGCGAACCGGTTGCAGTCAGGATCGCGACATGCTGCGCACGGTCACTGGGGCCGGATGCTCACGATAGACCGTTTCTCTGTCGCCAGATAGCTATTCAGCGCAGTCTGCACGTCGTCCCCTTGAAGAGCGGTGGATCTTCGCCGCTCTCAACAGGGGCCTTGAGTCCAGGGTGCGAGTGAGTTGACATGGATGGTGAAAAGGCATATCACACATTCCTCTGCGCCGGTGTCTTATATACAACGGACACGGAAGCAGGAGAATGAACGATGGAAACAGCGTGGGTTCTCGCGGCACGGGCCGGAGATCGAGAGGCGTTTGCACGGCTTGTGGCAAGCCATTTCCGGGTGGTTTACGCCGTGGCCTTCAGCACCGTTGGCCGTTGGGATGACGCCGAGGATGTGGCCCAGGAGACCTTCCTGGTTGCGTGGAAGAATATCACTGGCCTGCGGTCGCCGGAGGCCTTTGGCGGATGGCTTTGCAGAATCGCACGCAATCTGGCCCAAAACTGGAGGCGATCGGGCGAGTACCGGCAGGCTCTTCTGAAACGGCATAGACAGAGACAAGACACGGCGTTGCGTGGTTCCCTATCCGTTGAGCGACTGCGTGACGAGGAGCGTCGCTCGGAGGTTTGGAAAGCACTAGAGACGCTTTCGTTGCCGCTTCGGCAAGCGGTTGTGTTGTATTACCTCGAAGGCCAATCAACCGTCGAAGCAGCGCGGATCTTAAACATCCCGGAGGCAACTTTTCGCAAACGCCTCGAGTATGCCCGGCCTAAGCTCAGGGCCTATTTCGAATCCCAGTGGCAGGCTGAGATGGAGCGAGAACGGCAACGCTTGAATCCCGGCCAGGCTGCAGAACGAATTCTATCCGGATTGGCCGTGGGGCCTCTCGCTGCTTCGCTCCATGCGGCGGGGAGCTTCGGGGTATGGGGATGGGCATGCGGCATATGGTCCGCGCACGCGGCGTCGCTGGTAGCAGGAACTGGTGCCGCGGCGCTTGCCCTCGTGGCCGCGACTGCCTGGACACTTTTAAGTTGGCACTCACCCGCCGCTACCTCCGTCACCACGCAGGCCGGGAAGATGACAAACGGCCTGATTCGCGGCAGAGTGACCGACGGGGCGGATCGGCCTGTTCCCGGGGCGAAGATAACGGCCTATGTGACCGGCGCGCTTCCGCCACCCGAACCAGCGTCCCGCTTCTCCAGCAAATCCTATCGCGCCGACAGCGGAACCGAGGGTGCGTCGCCGCCGGACGTGCCCGAACCATCCGCCATTTCGTGGGGGGTGGCGAACTTCGTTTCGAGTCCTGAGCGCGTGCGATACGTGGATGCAGTCAATGCCGTGCTGTCCGACCCATCGCGTTGGCGTACCATCCAATGCGACACCAACGGAACGTTTGAGTTCCGCGACCTCCCCGCGAACGGAGCCGTCATTGTTCAGGCCTCGGCCCTTGATTGTTGTCTGGCGGGCGCCACGGTGGTTCTCGCGCCCGGTCGCCTTACCCAGGACGTGGCCCTCACGCTTCTCCCTGGCGTGACCATCGATGGAGTCGTTCTCGATCCGTCTGGTGTTCCCGTACCGGGGGCGCGCGTACAGCGCACGGCTTTGGCTACGGCCGAGGGGCATGCCGGCGGCGCATCGGGCAATGCCTCCGGTGGTCATCCACTCGACTGGGGATGGGTGTTCAGCGATTCCTCGGGGCGCTTCCACATGACTCTGGAAGAATATGGATTGCTGGCGGTGCAGGTCGTGACCCCGAATGCGCGCATCGCGACGCTTGCCGGCATTCGCCTTGACCCCGGCGTTCTTCTCGAACTACGGCTTCCCCGGCCTGCCGCGTTGCGGGGGCAGGTCTTGGATATCGACGGGAAGCCAGTTGCTGGCGTGACAGTGGTGCTCCTAAGTCATCCGGAACAGTCGATGAAGAGCGACTCCACGGCCGGTGCCGCCACGGGTGCTGTTGGCCGGATCGGCTTTTCCCAAGTAGCGGCGCACACGGTTACTTCGGCGACGGGGTCGTTTCAGTTTGAAGGCCTTGACACCTCGCCACGCTTCACGGTGGACCTCTACGACGAGAACGGCGCTGCGTTGGCAACCACACTCGACCTGCCCCGGTTTGAGCCGGAGAAGACGCTGAGTTGGACGCATATCTTGCAAGAGCCGGGCAAAGCGCGGGGAACAGTACAAGGGTCACAGCGAGAACACACCATCTTCCGAAAAACAGGAGATGTGTCATGAGCACGAAGACAACAGTTCTGGTCTCGGGGATAATCCTCTTGGTACTCGCGCTCCCTTTACTGGTGCAGGCAATGCGACACCCACAGCCGGTTGCAGATGCTGTAGTGCCACAGGCGCCGACCGTCCCTTTGGCATCGCTTACTCCAGCCACACCCGTTGCCACGCCTCTTCAACCAGTGGTACTCAACAAACAGATCTTCCAAGAAATTCAATCCCGCCGGGGCATGGCCTACGCCGACTGTGTGAAGATGATCGGGTCGGAAGGGAGGAGCGTTTCTCCGCCTGCGCAAGGTATGCAGAGTTACCGCTGGGATCTGCCTGATGGCAGCTACCAGAAACTGACATTTGCCCAGGGACGTTTGGCGGGGGGCGGTAGCGGCCGTGACCGGCCCGAGCACCCCATCATCGGCACGGAGTGGGCCAGGACTCTCGAACGGGCGGCGCGGGCAGCCGGCAAGCCGGTTTCCATTACGGTAGACGCGTTCGAGCGCCTGCAAAACGGCGTGAGTTACGCCGAGTGCGTGAAGACTATCGGCAGCGAGGGGATACGCTTCAGTTTCGGCAATTCGCAAGGCGAATACTCTCAAGGGGACGTGGCCACCTTTGTCTGGTCTAACCCCGATTACGAAGCGCGTATCCAATTCCGGCAAGATCGCTTGTTCAACAAGATGTGGACGGGCAGGCCGGACCTTCAGACTTCAAGTAGGTAGGAACGACGCCGAATTCACATCCCGCAAGACCCTCGTTTCGCGCCAAGGGGATCGCCGTATCGTGTTCTGCGCTCTACCGGCGGCGCAACGAACTGCTGACGCTTATATATAGGGGAAGTCTCATGGATGAGTGCGGGGAGTGCACGCATCAAGTCACTCTCGCTACTTTCTTCTTTGCGCCCTTTGCGCCCTTGTGAGGTGAGGAATTCTGGGGAGTTCACCACAAGGCACAAAGGGCGCCAAGAATCCAAGCAAACACCAAACCGAAGAGCCGGCTGGAAGCCAGCGATACAACCTGCGGGGCGCTAGTCATGAGTGGTTGATTGCCAATTCCAAAGCGGCTGGCGCTTGTGGGAAGATTGGATGTTATGCGGACATTTCCAGCGTCCTGGGTGACGCCGCAGACTCGGCGCAGCCGGAACCGAAACAAGAGAACGCCATCTGCGTGGAACGAGTGGTACTAATTAATGACTAATCAGAGGACGTGTGCCTACTTGTGAACGTGCGCTTGGTCAAAACCGCTTTAGTCATCCTGCTGCTTCTGTGGGCCGCCGCTCTATACGTGTTGCTCCTGATCGACAATTGGAACGACCATACCGGCCGGGCGATTGCATTGATGAGCCTGGGGCTGTTTTCTCTTTGGGTCTGTGCCGGGGGCGGATTGATGTGGTGGTTCCACGTTCCCCTTGTGAGGATGGCGCAGCGGATTCCTCTGGGTTGGCGCGCCCGATTCATTTTCATGGCAACCGCTTTGGCGCTCGTCGAAGAGGCCGTTGCCACGCTCATGACAAACGCCGCGCCGCTGTTTGGAGACACCACGGGCCTCGCTCACATAACAGCCTCCTCCAACTACATCGAAGTCGTCACTCGGCACAGCGTCGTCGTGTTTGTCCCCATGTTTGCCGGGTGGAGCATCTTGCTTTCGTGGCGTTCCTTTTCTCCCTTCTCGGTCCTGGTTCTTTTCGGAATCTCCGGCATGCTGGCGGAAAGCCTGTCATTCGGCCCGCAGAATTTCTTGGCCGCAGGATTCTGGATACTGGTCTACGGCCTCATGGTGTATCTTCCTGCGTCCACCGTCCCCGCGCATCGGAAGCCCCACGCCCGTCCCTGGAATTATCCCGTTGCCGTAGTATTTCCGATTCTCTGCGCGATACCCGTGGCTCTCGTGGTCTTGTGGCTGGGAAACTAGGGGAACAGACCCCTCATTACAAGCTTCAACGCGAACCCCTGTCCCTCCAGTTCCTCGTCTCGCACTTAGAGGGACCACTATATCGCGGCTCGCACCCTACCGGCAGTGCAACGAACTGACATTCATAAGAGCCGGCTGGAAGCCAGCGATACAAACTGCGGGCCGTTGGTTATGAGTGCTTGCGCGTAAATTCGAATGCAACCGGTGTTTGTGGGAAGATTGGACGAGGCCGGGCCACCTGTCGATCGCATGCGATGGGGGATCTTGGTTCAACGCTTGCACGGAGGGATCATGATTCGATTGGTTTCTTTCGGATTGATAGTGGGATCGCTGTTTGCCTCTGCCGAAGGACGAGCGGATTTATCCATTGTCCTGGGCGACGCGGCAACCGCCCCCGAACAACACGCGGCGCAGGAACTCGCCGATTACCTCGGCAAGGTCACCGGTGCCACCGTTGTCGTGACGCCGGAGTCCGGCGTGCAACCGGCGGAACGGCACATCTACGTTGGCGCGACGCAATTCGCCAAACTGCACGGACTCGATGTCGCGGCGCTGGGACCCGAGGAGTGGATGATGCGCACGGTCGGCAGCGATTTGATGTTGGCGGGTGGCCGTCCTCGCGGCACGTTGTATGCCGCCTACCATTTTCTTGAGGACGTCGCAGGCGTGCACTGGTGGAATCCGTTCGAGGAGACCGTGCCGAAGAATCCGGCGTTATCGTTTGGGACGATTGACCGCAAAGGCAAGCCCACCTTTCGCTATCGCGATATCTACCTGCTGTATGCCAACGATGGCGGGCATTTCGCGGCGCGCAACCGGCTTAATCGTCAAGGCGATTACCCCATCGGCGCGGAATGCGGCGGCGAAGTGGGCTACGGTCCTCCGGCTCACGTTCACACGTTCTATACGTACATGTCGCCCGAGGTCCATTTCCAGGACCATCCGGAATGGTACTCCCTGATCGATGGGAAGCGGACCACGGACAACGCGCAGCTCTGCCTCACGAACGTCGAGTTGCGAAAGGTCTTCCTCGAAAAGCTCAGGGCCTTCATCGAACAGGCGCGGGCCGCAGCGCAACAGACGGGGCAACCGGCGCCGTACGTATTCGATGTATCGCAGAACGATTGCGGCGGCATGTGCCAATGCGACTCGTGCCAGGCCATCGCGAAGGCAGAGGAATCGGAAGCGGGGCCGATACTTGATTTCGTGAATTACCTTGCCGATGCCATCAAGGCCGAATCCCCCGACGTCTGCATCGACACGCTTGCGTACTCGATGACCCAGAAACCGCCCAAGACGATCAAGCCCCGCGACAACGTCGTGATCCGGCTGTGCGACACGGGCAGCAACTTCACCAAGCCCATCACGGACGCGGAGAACCTGAAGTTTCACGACCACCTGTCGAGCTGGGCCACCATCGCCAAGAACCTGCGCATCTGGAACTATGCCGTTTCCTACGCGCCGCACTACGGCCTGCCGATGCCCACGGTCCACACGTACCCGATCAACTACCGGTTCTATGCGGAACACAACGTGGAAGGCGTGTTTACCGAGCACGAGTATCCGATTCTCGCCGATCTGCGCGATTTCAAAGTGTGGATGATGATGAAGGAGTTGGAAGATCCGTATCAGGACTATGCCGCGCTGGTTCGCACGTTCACCGATGGTTTCTACGGCCCGGCCGGTCCGTACTTCCGCGACTACCTCGATCGGCTCGAGAAAGCGTCCGCGGCCAAGTCGAGCTACCTCAGCATGGACGCCTCGCCAAAGCAGTACCGATACCTGGACTTGGCGTTCATGGTCGATGCACAGGCCTTGTTCGATCAAGCGGAGAAAGCCGTGGGCGACGACGCCGTATTGCTTCGCCGCGTCCGTCATGCGCGATTGCCGCTGGACAGGGCGACGCTTGTGTTGTATACCGATCTTCAACGGGCGTGGGTAAGGGATAACCATGATCCGGCGACGAATCCGCTGAACCGCGACGCCATTGCAGCGCGTTGCAGGGACACCTGGTACGCGCAAGCTGGCCTTCGTTTCCCGGAAGCGGAACAGGTGGGTGTCCGCGCCGAAGCGGACGCCGAACTGCAGCCCTTGGTGTCGCAGGCAGCCTATGTGCCGCTGCCCGAGCAATTCAAGAATGTGCCGCCCGGCACGTTGTTCGACTTTTTGGCCGGCGCTACGCGGAATTGGAATGACGAAGCGAAGCGCGTGCAGGATGCCGAAGCCGAATCGGGCGTCGCCAATCGTCTCGAACTCTCCGACGAAGACATGAAGAAATACGCCCTGCCCATGCCGTGGGGACTCTACGACCGTAACAGCAAACAAGGTAGCTCGGCGCAGATCAAGCCCGAGGACGTTCCCGGGCCGGGATATCATTGGTACAAACTGGGCAACTATCCCGTCGCGCCCAGCATGTATCTCTACTTCTTCTGGAGCTGGATCATTCAGGTGGACTTGGGCGGCGCCGTAGACTCGGCGCATCCGGAACAACCGTTCGAAGTCTGGGCGCGAATCAAGTTCGAAGGCCCCGGATTCCCTCACGGCAAACCGGAACAAAAGAACGCCATCTGCGTGGAACGAGTGATATTAATCAAGGCAGGGTAGAAGACCGATTTTTCTCCAACGCAACCCCCATTAACTGGAGGCATCGTAGGGGCAACAGGAGCAAGCACAGGTGGAAAATCCCTCGAACAGACATCAGTCTTTGGCACTCACGGCGGGCGCAAGCGTGGCCGCGGTGTCTTGTGATGGAGAGGAAGGAAGAATGGGCGTGTCCTCCGCAGTCCCTAGGCGCATGTTCGGCGCTACCGGCGTGAGCATATCCAAGCTCTGCCTTGGCGGAGGTTCCTTCACGGGCGCGGACAGCGAGGCTTTGTTGGATGAAGCCCTGCGGCATGGTGTGGATTGTTGGGAGATCGTTTCCTTCACGGGAAGAGCGTATGTCGATTATTTCGAGAAATATCCCGAAACACGGGAGAGGGTTTTTCTGTCCGGAAAGGTGTCCTCGACGAATCCAGCCGTTATGCAGGAACAACTGCACGGAATGCTCAGTTCGAACGGGATATCTACCGTCGATTTTTTGGCTATCCATGCAGTCGACAACGTAGCGGTACTTACCGACGAGGTGCGAAGATGGGCTGAGAAGGTCAAGAAGGAGAAGAAGATACGGTTCTTCGGATTCTGCACCCACAGAAACATGAGTAGTTGTCTCGGCGGCGCGGCGGATCTTGGTTGGATAGATGGTGTTCAGACTGTCTACAACTACCGGCTACAAAACGCGGGGAATATGGAAGATGCTCTACAAAGATGCCACGACAGAGGCATTGGGATATTCGCCGTCAAGTCCATGGGGCTTTGCGTGCAACGGGAGTCCGAGTTGCAGGGGCTTCCGTTCGACAGGGGCAAACTGACTTCCCTGTCGGCCGATCGCGATATGTCCTTTGAGCAGGCCAAACTGAAGGCAATTTGGCAGAACCCTCATCTGACATCTATCTGCTCGCTAATGCCCACCTCGGCGATATTGCAGTCAAATGCCGCGGCGGCGAGAAACGAGCGCCCCCTCAATGCCGAAATCGACGAATTGCTGCGAGAGTATGCAGACATCACTGGTAGATACTTCTGCAGCCGTTGCGGTCTCTGCGAAACAGTAAATGCGGATAGGATTCCGATACTCCATGTAATGGAAATGCTCATGTATTTCCGGGTATACGGCATGAAGGCGTTGGTCGCCAAGATGTTCGCACAAATTCCCCTGGAGATTCGCAACAAGATGAACGACAGCGACTACTCAATGGCTGAAGAGACATGCCCGCAAAGAATGCCGATAGCGCAACTTATGAAAGAGGCCTTGGCAGAATTGGGCAATTTACAATTGCGCTCACACGACAGGCAACGATAGGGACGCGATTGCTTTTCAGCGAAGACCCTAGCGATAGACAGGTCTTTGGGAAGCGCCGACGCACAGCACGCGGAAGCCCACTTTGTATACGCGTTGCCAGGGCGCGCTCACGCGATGCCCGTCGCCGACCGTCTCAAGCGCGGGCCGGCAAGGCTCTATCGCTCCGGACGACAGTCTCCTCGGTAGACCTAAGCACACAAGCAATTGGAGCTTTCGGCGCGATTCCGCTTCCTTATCCGGTGCTCGGTGGTTTGACTATAATGAACGGGAAGGGGGATTGGTTCGCGCGTTCCGGGGGAGCGCGAGACGCTGATGAACCACTCCACGCGAAGCCGCTACGCATCGACACAGCGAACGCGAAGGAGACGTGAAGTATGCGCGTACGAGGGTTGTTTGTTCTTTTTGCTATTCCGGCGATCTGCTGTTTGCCATGCGCTTTCGCCGTCTCGCCGACGGACGATGAATTGGCGGAAGCCCAACGCTGGACCGCGGCTTCCTTAACGGTCGAGCCGCCCGTCAATCCCGTTATCTCGTTCACGTACGATGGCAAACCCGTTCGCGACCTGTTCGCGACGTTCGAATTCAAGCAGAGCGAACGCGCGCTCGACGCCCAACGTACCGAACGCACGCTCACGTGGACCGACCCGAAGACGGGGCTTGAGGCGCGGTGCGTGTTGGTCGCGTATGCCGACTTCCCGGTCGTCGAATGGACCGTCTACCTGCACAACACGGGCACGGCAGACACGCCGCTCATCGAGAACATCCAAGCCTTGGATAGCCGCTGGGAACGCGCGAATGAAGGCGAGTTCGTGTTGCGCGGCATCAAGGGCGACTACTGCGTGCCGGACAGTTACCAGCCCTACGAAATCACGCTCGGCCCGAATGCAACGCAGCGGTTTGCGCCCGAAGGCGGACGCCCCACGAACAAGGAGTTCCCCTGCTACAACCTCGCGATGCCCGGAGGCGGCGTGATACTCGCTGTCGGCTGGCCCGGACAATGGGCGACGAGCTTCACGCGCGACGGCGGCAACGGCATTCAAATCGTCGCGGGCCAGGAGTTGACGCATCTGCGCTTGAAACCCGGCGAAGAGATTCGCACGCCGCTGATGGCGCTGCTGTTCTGGAAAGGCCCGGACCCGGTGCGCGGGCAGAATCTCTGGCGGCGCTGGATGATGGCGCACAATCTGCCCAAACCCGGCGGAAAGCCCATGCCGCCGATACTCATCATGTGCACGACGGATTTCTACCCGGGCTTGCAGAGCGTCGCGGCGGATGAGATCAAATACGCCGAGGCCTACATCAACGGGGGCGCGACGGTCGACTATTGGGTCATCGACGCAGGCTGGTACCCCTGCGATGGTTCTTGGCATAAGGTCGGCACGTGGGAAATGGACCCGATCCGCTACCCGAACGGCATCAAGGAAGTCTCCGACTACGTCCATTCGAAGGGCGTGAAGATGAGCGTGTGGTTCGAACCCGAGCGCGTCACGCCCGGCACGTGGCTGGCGAATACGCACCCCGAATGGCTTTTCGAGGGGAAGACGGTCGGCTCGGATACCAGTCTGTTGAATCTGGGCAACACCGAGGCCCGTCAATGGGTCATCGACTACGTCGACCGGATGATGACCGAGCAAGAAATCGATCTGTACCGGCAGGATTTCAACATGGACCCGCTGGCGTATTGGCGAAGCGGCGACGCGCCCGACCGGCAAGGCATGAGCGAGAACCTGCACGTGCAGGGGTACCTGGCATTTTGGGACGAATTGCTTCGGCGTCACCCCAATATGCCCATTGACAGTTGCGCCAGCGGCGGCCGCCGCAACGACCTCGAGACGCTCCGGCGCGGCTTCCCGTTGCTCCGCAGCGACTACCTCGGCGAACCCAAGTACACGCAACAGTGCCAGACCTACGGTTTGGCGCAGTGGGTTCCGTACTTTGGTAGCGGCTCGCCGGATAGAGACGACTACACCGCCCGGAGTGTCTGGTGTCCGCGGTACGCGCTCGCCCGCTCCGCGCCGAGACAGGAAGGACTCGATTGGACCGACTATCGTCGCATGATCAAGGAGTGGCGCTCCGTGTGCGACTACTTCTTCGGCGACTTCTATCCGCTGACGCCCTACAGCCTGGCAGACACGGTATGGATGGCGTGGCAGTTTGACTGTCCCGAACGCGGCGAAGGCATGGTGCAAGCGTTCCGCAGAGCAAGCAACGCGGACGAATCGATCCGCCTCAAGCTCCAAGGC
Organism: Candidatus Hydrogenedentales bacterium; assembly: GCA_041662805.1. Lineage (GTDB taxonomy): Bacteria > Hydrogenedentota > Hydrogenedentia > Hydrogenedentales > SLHB01 > JAIBAQ01. The sequence continues at coordinate 13,856 of JBAZRU010000045.1, forward strand.
CTGGACGCCGGCGCGCGCTATACCCTGACCGACCTCGATACTGCCAAGACGACAGAAGCGACCGGCAAGGAACTCATCGAGCAGGGCATCTCAATCGTCCTGCAAAACAAACCCGGCGCAGCCGTGCTCATCTACCGAAAGAAGCCGTGACGGCGGAGATATCCGAATCCTCTGTGTTAAGCTGGATTGACCGTTGGCCCGTCGAAAAATGGAAGGACTATTCATGCAGTCGAAGACTTGCCGCAACGTGCGATTCATTGGCCTTTTGGTTGTCTCCTGTCTGGGCGCGGTGCAATGGGCCTATTCGGAGCCGGGAGATACGCCGAAGGTGCAGGTGCAGGACGTTCGCCGGGTATACGACAAAGGCCCACACAATGCATTCACGGACCTGATTCGCTGGCAGGACCGGTTCTGGCTGACGTTTCGCAGTTGTCCCGATGGGCATATGGTGCACCCAACGTCGTGCATTGTCCTGATGTCGAGCGCGGACACCCGCACGTGGCAAGAAGCGCACCGGTTCTCTGTGCCGCTGCGCGACACGCGCGATCCGCATTTTCTGGCGTTCAAGGGACAGCTCTTCGTCTATACGGGGACGTGGTATTCGGGCGAGACAACGCTCCCCACGGATCAATACGACATGAACAAGCACCTCGGGTACGCGGTGTGGACGGCGGATGGAACGAACTGGCAAGGGCCGCGTCAATTGGAAGGCACCTACGGTCACTATATCTGGCGGGCGGCCGCCTGCGGGGACAAGGCGTATCTATGCGGACGGCGCAACAAGGATTTCGCCCAAGTGAACGGCGAAGGGGAAACTGTGGAATCGGCGATGCTGGAAAGCGATGACGGTCTGGTTTGGCGGTACCATTCGCTCTTTCAAGAAGTCAGCGGGGATGAAACGGCGTTCACCTTCAGCGAGAACGGCGACATGACCGCCATCGGCCGCAGAGGCCGGGGGCCGGCCCAGTTGATCACGTCGCGGCCGCCGTATACCGAGATGACGCGGACGGAACTCACGGAGTACGTGGGCGGTCCATTAGTGACGCGGTGGGGCGCCCGGTGGGTCGTGGGGGGACGGAAGTCCACGGACGCGGGTTCGAGAATGGTGCTGTATTGGCTGGTGGACGGTAAGCTGGTTTCCTTTGCGGAACTCCCCAGCGACGGCGACTGTTCCTATCCGGGTTTCGTGGAACTCGATCCGACGCATGCCGTTGTTTCCTGGTATTCATCGCACGAGAAGGACGCCGCCGGCGCGACTATGACCGCGGTCTATGTGGCGGATGTTGTGATTTTGGAGTGAGGGTTGGAGGAGACTGGGCGTTGACACGGGGGCCAGGTCGAACGAGTGTGGAGAGGAGACCTGCGGTCGCAGGAGGTGCCGGGTCAGGAGACCCTGGCACAACGAGGTGGCTCCACTCTGGTTGGTGTGGCGGTAGTTAGGGTTTTTCCCCCGTGTTCATAGTCCAGCCGCCCCTGGGAGTCCAATGAAGACACGGCGTTTTGCTGCGCGCGATGGATTCCAGCACCGGAGCAAGGAATTCCCGAATCGCCGAAACGACCTCGCCAAGTTCACGATCCACTTGGCCGGGGACCGTGCGACGCAGAAATGCCTTCCATTGGGTCTGCTTTGCCGGAGTGTTGGCGAATTCGTCTTGCAGGCCGGATAGTGCGGGTGACGGTAGTTCTCTTCCTCGCCGTTTTAGTGTGGACTCAATGGCCTTGGCCAAGAGAACGGCATCGAAAGGAAATTGCCGAGAGAGTGTCCAGAGATCGTAGTAGTCCTTCATTCGACTGTTGTGGATGCCGAGGAGGACAATGGCGTCTACCTTCTCCGCCACGACCGTTTCCTTGGGATACGTTTTGATTTCAGGATGCGGGAGATCGAGCAGGACAGGAAATGCGCTCCTCTTCGGATCGGGCACAATGATATCTCCGAATCCAACGTCTACCGAAACGTGGAGTCTGATGTTTCCGAGCCGTCCAGGGATCTTTACCCGCAGACCCTGATAGAGCTCGGCTTCCCGGATCGCCTCGATCTCAATTTTCTGCTTAACGAACTCGATCCCGTCGTCCTCGACAGGCGTATCGCAGACATCTTCGAAGGTTCTTCTCAGACTATCGACTGAGTGCTCGCCAAGGCCGAGCAAGTCCAGGTCTTGCGTTGGGCGATGAGAGTCCTCTAGCCACAAAACAAACAACATGGCGCCTTTCAGGACGAACCGGTCTACGTGGGGCGAACGGGAAAGGCGATACATCAGGCGTTCGATCCCGAAGCGCGTCAGCGTGTGGTTGTGATTTTCGTGCCGTTCGCGCGAGTAGTTCAACAATCGAGCTTGCACGGAATGGGAGCGTGACGTGCTCAAAGCAAAGCCTCCAGGTATGGTCCCATGACGCGCTCTACGCGGCAGACCCTGGCATATTCTGTCAGGTCATCGAATGGTCCTTTACGCTGACGCAGATAGTCCCGGAGTGCTTCGATGGCAATGTCCACACCGATCTTGTTCCGGTATTTGAAGCAATCCGCGACGGTCTTGGCGGCGGAAAACACCCGGAGTTCCGCGCCATTCATCTCGTGGAGTTCAACACCGGCCTTCAGCGACGCGGTGGAGAATCGGGCAATGCGAAGCTGAACGAGGCCGATCCGGGGAATCATCTTCGATTCGCCGATAGCAAGCCAGACCTCGAATGGACTCTGAGTGGTCATCCCGTGGAACTGCAGCGCCGAAAGCAGACAGATCACCCCGTGGGGCACAAGCGCGCAGACTTCTGCCAAGCTGCGATGTTCCGATTGGATGGAGCCGGGAATGGAGTAGAGTCCCCGATCCAGCCGTTCGAGCAGCCCCCGCTTGCACGCAATCGATAGATACTGGCGCGGGATCTCATATTCGTCTAGGTCCCGCGCACGAATCAGTCCTTTGGCCTCCGCCAGCCGAAGCAGGTTTGTCAGGTGTGTAATCATGGTTCCGAATTTTACTAAAACACTGTACATATTATCAACACCATATATATTGACAAATAGGCAGTCAGGCAACTGCAAGTGGCTGCACTTCTGTCCATCGAATCGCAGTGAATCGCTCAAGCCGCGCCGGTTTGCACGCCGGGCTCACTTGGCGGTGGCGAGGACCGGTTGCCGGTGGGGAGCGCCGGGTCGGGAGACCCTGGCACAGCAGGATGCAGTTCTCCGGCTATTTGCCGAGGAGCATTTCCTTCTCTATGGCTTTAGCCGAGAGCCTGGTTTTCGTATACCCTTTGGGTATAGGCAGTCTTTCGTCACGGTTCACGGTACGTTCGTTCCCCTCGGCGTCCCATTCGACCATAACCGATTTCACTTCCGTGAATTCGTTCATGGTGATCTTGAAAAGCATCTCTCCTCCCGACTGTCCGCTCATGTGCCAATAGGCCCCCATGTATCCAACGCCCTTTTCCTTGGTGAATAGATTCACCGTTCGTGGAGCTCCGAATCCGCCAATCTTCTTGTACTTGCGGTCAGCTACTTTCAGGTAAAGGCTCCAAGGTCCGCCGCCGGTGCCAAATTCAACACTGGGACCGGATACGGCAAGGTCTTCAATGCCGTAATTGTTGAAGTCGGCCTCAAGTGT
>JBAZRU010000046.1:0-17277 GCA_041662805.1 Candidatus Hydrogenedentales bacterium
GGCTTCCGCAGTCTGAGACCCGAGATATGCCGTCAGCGCCACGCCCGTCAGAATGACGCCCCTACGACGAAGGGCATCTCGCAGGCATTCAATTGCTTTCGCGATGCGCTGCGTGATAGCCGGACGCGATACCCCAAGCTCAAGCGCAATCGCGTTGTGTGATCTGCCCTGAAGGTAATGCGCGACGAGAGGGGCACGTAGACGTTCCGGGAGTTCCGCGATGGCCTTGTCGAGAACTCGTTCCAGTTCCGGCCACTCCTGCGCGGCGGTCTGTAGTCTCTCTGCCGCGAAGCGGTCTTCTCGCGTACTGCGCGAACGTTCCGATTTGACGCGATTCAGCGACAGGTTGACGACTACCCGGTGAAGCCACGGCCCCAACGGCGCTTTGGGAGGGCGCTTCTGCCCGGCAAGAACCGCGAAACACTCCTGAGTCAGATCTTCCGCGTCGGTTGCGTTCCCAAGGATGCGTTTCGCACTCGCGTAGACCATCCCGCCGTACGTATCGACGATCCTTCGGAACGCTTCGCCGTCCCGTGAGCGAATCCACGTCTCGACCAGGGCATGCTCGGGAATACTCAAGTTCGGATCTCCGGTATCGGTTGTGCTCTACCCTATATACAACGTCACAACCGAAACGGTTAGATCGGGATTGGAGTCTTTGGGGAGTCCGGGGTTATCTGCTTACGTCAACCGCGCCACCCGGACCACGGTGTTCGTACCGTACGGAAATCCCGTCGTCTCCACGGTCAACTGTCCCGAAGCGGCGTCATGCTCGAACTTGAGTACCTCCCCATTGTCGACCCACTCCGCCTTGGAGAACGCTTTCGTCATTCCCGCGAACTTCCTGGGTCCAGGTCCTTGCATGTCCGCGGTCACGTGCGCGTTGCCGCTCACGGAAAGGTCGTGGACAAAGAGATAAGTCTTGCCGTTGGCTTCGAGCGCGAAGTCTTTTCCTTCCGAAGTGACGCCGCAGGGTTTGCCGTCGTAGACAACTTCGGCGTACATGCGAAGCCAGTCTCCCGTGCGCACAACGGCGGCCGTTTCGAACTCGGGCAACGCGCCTTCCGCCGTCGGCCCAATGTTGAGCAGATAGTTCGCGCCCACTTTCCGGCACGCGCACAGGTTGGTGATGATTTCCTTCGGGGATTGGTAGCAGAAGTCCTTCGTGCCGATACCCCAGTGCATGTTCATGGTCTGGCACATTTCTGCCGCGAGATACTTGGGCATCCCTTTGCGATCCATCGGCGTGGGGTGGCCCTGCTCGAACGTCACGCAATCGATTTCCGGGTTGCCCACGGCCCCGCGCGCGTGAAGACCCGTGTTGTTGATGATCATCGCCTCGGGCTGGTGCTTGCGGATCATTCCGTATAGGCGCTCTTCTTTCCAGTCCGTGCCTTCCGGCTTGCTCCAATTGCCGTCGAACCACAACCCGCCGATGGGTCCATACTGGGTGCACAGGATCTCCACGGATTGGTGAAGATAATCAAGATAGGCGTTGAAGTCTTTCTCGAAACTCTCCTGATACCAGTCGAGCGTTGTGTGGTAGAAGAAGGGCTTGATGTCCATCGCGTTGCAACCCTTAACGAAGTCCGCGACCAGATCGCGTTTCGCGGGCGAATGGACCGCGTCGTAATCCGAAAGCCCGCGCGTGTCGTACAGACTGAACCCCTCGTGATGGCGCGTCGTCAGCGTGGCGTACTTCATGCCCGCCTTCTTCGCCGTTTGCGCGATGGCCACGCCGTTGAATTCGGAGGCCGTGAACGTGTTCCGCAGCTTCTTGTACTCGTGCGGGGGGATCTTCTCCATGTGCATGATCCACTCGCCGCGCCCCAGCTGCGAATACAGCCCCCAATGGAGGAACATGCCATAGGCGAGCGATTCATACCGCGCCACGCGCGGCTCCGGCTTCGGAATATCCATGGTGGCTTCACTCCCTTTCTCGGGTGTCGCGTTGGACACGGCATTCTCGGCGCTTGCCATGCCCGCCAAAGCGATGCTTGCTCCCAGTCCTTTCAACACGTCGCGGCGCGAAGGTCGTATAAGTGTCATCGGGTTTTCCTCCGCCGACAGCATACCGAATGCACCGGAGTCAGTGAAAACATTGCTCCGTGACGAGCGCTACTTCGGTTTGGTATCGTCTTCAGACGAGTTCGGGAGAAACAAATGCACAGAAGTCTCGGCGCGACGATATTGATGGCCTGCAGTTATGCACTCTGCGCGCGCGCGTCGGAGGGACTCCCCAGCGACGCCGCACGTCTCCGCGAGAAGTTGCGTGTCGTCCAGGTCCCATGCACAACGGGCGCCGCGGCCCAACCCGCGCGATTCTATGCCCCGTCCACTCGTCCTTGCCCCCGGCCCTTGGTGGTGCATCTGCACACGTGGAGCGGCGATTACCTCCAGGATGGGTCCGCGCTTGGCGTGCTCGAAGAGTGCGTACGACGGGGCTGGGCGTTTATCCAACCCAACTACCGCGGACCAAACCAGCAACCGGAAGCCTGCGCGTCTCCGCAGGCTGTGCAGGACGTGCTCGACGCCGTGGAATTCGCGTGCAGCCAAACGGCCATCGACCGGAAACGCATCTACGCCGTGGGCAACTCCGGCGGTGGGCATATGGCGCTCGTGATGGCGGCGCGCGCGCCAGACGTGTGGGCAGGAGTCTCCGCTTGGTCGGCCATCACGGACCTTGCGGCCTGGCATCGCGAAAGCGTTCAACGCGGTAATCGATATGCGAAGGATATGGAGAACGTGTGCGGAGGCGCGCCGGGCACATCCCCGGAAGCCGACCGAGAGTACCGCGAACGCTCGTCGTTGTGGTTTCTCGCCAACGCAAAGGGGTTGCCTGTCGATATCGGTGTGGGCATTCACGACGGTTACACCGGCAGCGTGCCCGTGCACCACGGCCTATGGGCCTTCAACGCTCTCGCGGAAGCCAACGGCCTTCCCGACAAGCGTCTAACCGACACGCAAATCGCGACGTTTACAGACCGACAGGCTGTGCCGGCCGAACTTCGCGGCGAACGGCGCAACGAACCGTGCCGCACCTACACCATGCTGTTCCAACGCTCCGTAGGGCCGTCGCGTATCACCGTGTTCGAGGGCGGGCACTCCATCGACATACGTGCCGCGATGCGCTGGCTCGCCCGCCAACAGAAGCCGTAACCAAGGCGTTAAGCCTGCGTTGCCACGGCCTATTTCAATACGCCTGCGATGGTCTCCTCCAATTTATCCACCGGGATATCGCGATACACGACATTCCCCTGTGGATCGAGCAGCCACAACGACGGGATATATGACACGCCGTACGTACTCGTCACCCGGTTCGTATCGGACCATTCGTCGATATAGATCTGTTTCCAGTCCATCGCGTTCGTCTCGATGTGCTTCTTCGCGTCCTCTTGCTTGAAGTCGAGATTGAGTCCGACGATGACGAGCCTTTCTCCGAACTTCTGGTAAATCGATCGAATCTTCGGAACTGCCGCTTGGCACGGTCCACACCATGTCGCCCAAAAGTCCAACAACACGTATTTGCCGCGTTCTTCGCTCAACTTCCAGTCTTTCCCCGTACCCAGATCGCCCCCCGTTATCTCCGGCGCGGTTGTCCCCACCTTGGGAAACTGAACGGGCTCAAACACGAGCGTGCCCATGTCGATTGGTTTCGTTGCGTCCCCACTGCCGACCGTGACCGCCTTCTCGACATCGCCCACGGTCGTTCCGCGTCCGCATGCGCTGGGAGGCGGCGACGCGTGGAATTCCGCCGTGAATATGTACTCCGCTGGAGGCAAGCCCTCGACCGCGAACGAGCCGTCTTCCTTAACGTCGGGAATGTACAACGGTTCGAAGGCTGGCTTCTCCGCACCGGTTTTGGGCTTGAACGACAAGAAGAGATGCCGCGCATCGATCATCTCCGTGGTCGTACCGTCGAAGAGATCCTTTACCCGGCTGAAATCCAGGCGTCCCGCTATGCGCCGTCCGCCCGAGGCGATGTCGACCTTTGCTGTCTCGCCAGCTTTCGGCGTGATCTGCACGCCGTGAGACGTCACCCAGCGCTCCCCCTTGCCGATAGTCAGGGGCAATGCCGGGACCTTGTCGATGGAAAACGCACCATCGGCGCTCGAACTTACTTGGAACATCCACTGGATCAACTCGGTCTTCTCCAACAGCGCCGGTTGCTCCACGGTGAGCATGATCGGTATGACGTTGCCGTTCGCGTCATGTACTTGCCCTTCGATGCGGCTCCAAGGTGTAAGGACCAGCGGAGCATTAGGCTTCTGATCGGTGGACAGAACCCACGCGTACCCTGCGTCGTGCAGGGCCAGTAGAACACCCGGTTGTTCATGCGGCGGAAACTCGAACACGCCCTCTTTGTTGCTGCTCACCTTAAGCGTCGGAGTGCCACCAAAGTCCTCATTTGAAACGCCGTTCTGGATGTAGGCCTTCTCCTTTGATTCCACCCAAATGACGTGCGCGTCCGCTATCGGTTCGCCTTTGGCGTCGTGCACGATCCCCGTGACGGGCTCGCCTTTGCGCATGCGAATCGTAACTTCTTTTCCCAAGTCCGCGATGTCCTGCAACTCGGAATCGGTCACAAAGTATCCGTTTGCATGCACGCGCGCCAGAAGCATTTGTCGTGGCGTGCCCGGTGTTGTCGCCTTTACGACGATGTGTGGCGTCGCAACAAAGGTCCCCTTGCTGGCGTCAACCTTGGCTGAGGTGAAGTTGGTAAACCAATGAATCTCGTCGTTCTGCTCGTACCAGCCCTTCGCGCCGAGGACTGCCGTGAACGGTCCCACCGTTTCCCCAGTGTCGGCATCGACGACTCTTCCCTGGAGATTCTTCTGTTCCACCAATTCGTAGACGAGGGCCTCTTCGACGGGCAGTTGCATTGAGGCACTGGCGTGAAAATAGCCTTTCCGCCCAAAGTCCAGCCGCAGCGTTCCCTCCGATGGCATGTGGACGAGCGTGAAGTTACCGTCGGCATCCGTTTCGACATTTCGGTCTATCGTATGCTGAAGATTCAACCGCCACTCGTCTATTTCGATCTTCACATCCGCCAACGGTTGGCCCCTCACATCTACAACGCGACCCGCGATGTTCACGCCGGGTTCGACGGCGACTTCAATGGGTTTGGTCTGCTTTGCCGTATCAATCTCAATTACCTTGGGTGCAAATTCCGCCGGATGTATCGTGAGCGTTGTGACCGTTTCATCAAGATTGCTCAAGCGGAAATTGCCTTGCTCATCCGTCCGGACAATGCTGCGATCGTTCTTCTGACGTTCCTCGAGTTCGCCGCCGAAGTAAATCGTCGTAAGCACGTAGGCGCCGGCCACTGGTTTGCCGTCCGGCCCAACCACATGCCCGCTCACTTCGCGTCCCTTCTTCATGACCCACTGCGCAGAACCATCCAGCATGCTGTCTTTGGATGGAATCGGCCGCGCGTTCGATACCTTGTCGCTGACGAAGTCTGGATGCTTCAGCGACAGGCTCAGGTCCGAGTACTCCAACGGCACCGGATAGGTCCAGCGTCCGTCCGCGTCGGTTGTCGTTTCTCCGCCATGCGACACTGGCGTTCCAAGGATGGAGTAGTAAACATGCGCTGTGGCGCCGGCCACGGGCTTGCCCGCTTCGTCTACGACACGTCCCCCATAGAATTGCCGTTGGCCCTTGACGCCTGTGATTAGCGTATCGTTGATACTGCGGACCTTGATGTTCGGCATCTGCTTGATGATCGCCATCGAAGCATCCGTAATGTGCGTTTCGCTCAGGTTGAGCACTTGCAGCGATTCGATCGCCCCCAGCACCTCGAAGTCCTTGTCTCGGATCGGCACGGAGTCGAGACTCAGGCTTCGCAACTGCTTCAATCCCTGCAGATGCTGCAAGCCCTCTCGCGTTACCTTGCTCCAATCCAGGCACAACACCTGCAAATCGGCTAGGCGCTCAAGCGGAATCAGCGCGCTATCCCGGATCTCGTTCGATGAGAAGTAGAGATGCTTCAATTTCGCGAAATTCTCCAGCCCCGCGTCGTTACCCGTAACCTCTGTGATCTTGAGGCTCAGCCATTCGAGTTGCGTCAGCGGAGCGAGGCTCTTGATGCCCGCATCCGTGACCTTCGTCTGTTCAAGATTCAGCGCTTTCAGCCCCGTCAAACGCGCGACGTGCACAAGGGCGTCGTCCGATATACTGGTCTTGGCGACATCCAGCACCGCTAGCGAGTCGGGATGCAGCGTGTCCAGAAATACGAGGTCCGCCGGCTTCTCGTCGGCCTTCACCGTAAGCCGTGCAACCTTGCCGTCGGGGATCACGACCAGTCCCTTTGCCTCTCCAAACTCCTCCCAATTGCTGACTGCCTTGTCCTGAGCTATGGTCCAATCATACGTGTCAGTCTCAGGCCGCACCATGATGTTTCCCACAGACCGATCCTCGGGAAACTCAAGCCGGTGCGGATCGAGCGCGGCCTCAACGTATCCGATGACGACTACCAATGCCGCGACGGTCGCCGTCAACGCGGCGGAAATCGCTCCCGCCATTCTGCGGCGCGGCCGCAGCGGCTCCAGCCCCAGTATCCTCTGTATCCGCGCGAGCAACGGGCCGCCCGTCGCAGCGGGCGCTAACACGGATTCCTGCGCCGCGAAGGCGAGCGCCGTCAACGCGCGCGCATAGACCACTCGGTCGCGCGTGATGCCGATTACCACATCGTCGCAGCAGAGTTCGCGCTCCGCGCGGATGCGTCGCGACAACCACCACGTCGCGGGATGGTAGAAGAGCAAGGTTTCGAGGACTTGCTGAATCAACGAGAACAGCCAGTCGTGACGCCGGATATGCGCGAGTTCATGTAGCAACACCGCTTCCAACTGCTCGGGCGACAGCCGAATGAGGGCGCTCGCCGGTAGGAGGATGACCGGCTTTAACCAACCAATCACGCACGGCGTGCTCATCGCCGCCGATTCGAGTAAGGTGACCACGCGCCGGATGCGCATGCGCTCGCACAGTTCCAGCATCAACACCACGCACTGCGCCGACGCTGGAGTGCCTCGCCGTTTCAACGTTTTCACATGGAGGAGAGCGCCTGCCAAGCGAAAGGAGAGTACTGCCACGCCCAAGGCCCAAAGCATCGCCGCCCAAGGCGCGACGACGCGAAGGGCCGCCGTCAGGCGCTCAACGTGCGATGGCCTCGGCTCGATCAATGCCGCGCTCTGCGTCCCTTCAAGGCTGCTCCCGCCCTCAGATTGAAACCGCGAAAACCCGCCGTGTTGCACCGACGCCGCTTCGTCTGCCGCCGAGGGCATTCCGGCCTGCTCGCCCTGCGCAATCGTGACTACTCCCCTGTCCTCCGCCTTTAGGTCCTTTTCCCAAAACGCGCCATTCTGCAACCCCGGCAGCACCCACCCGAAGGTCACCCCCGGCGCTACCACCATCAGCGCCAACGCCGAGTAAGCCACCACATACCGTTTCGCCGCACTGCATCTACGCATGGCCAGGAGCACCGCTGCCGCCGCAAGCGCGATGAGCGCGCCCTGCCACAGCGAATGAACCAGCGCCACGCCCACCGCCTCGACAATCCGGCTCGACAGGATTGCGTCAAACATTGCCATGGCCCTTTTCCTCCTGCGACTCGATGAGCCGCACTATGCGCGTCAGTTCTTCCTGGGAAACGTGTTTCGATTCGAGCGCGCGCAACACCAGGCTCTCCGCGCTACCGCCAAACGCACGCTCCATGAGGTCATCCACCAGCGTGCGCTGCGTGTCCTGCTCGCTCAGAGTCGGGTGGTAGACATGACTTCGCTGCCGTTCGTCGCGGTGAACCAAACCCTTGTCCGTCATGATTTGCAGCATCTTCAACACCGTCGTATACCCTGCCGGTTTTGCCCGCTCCAATGTCGAATGAACCTCGCGTACCGTACTGGGTCCAAGCTTCCACAGCACCCGAAGCAGCTCCAATTCCGCTGCCGTCGGTTGGGGGAGATTCGGTCGTTTCTTGCTTGTCATGGGCGATTCTCCAGTTACCGATCACGAGTCTGGCTTCTTTATACGAAACTTTTCGTAATTAGTCAACGAAGATTTTCGTAGAGTGTCACTGTTTGGTAGTGAAGTAAAAGAATCCGAGCCCTCTGTGGACACCCCGGCCTGTGAAAGTCCCCAAGACTCCTTTTCTGGTTTCTTCGGTCCCATGATCCCTGAGATCCCCTGAGGTCCCATAGGTCCTTTGGGACCCTGAGGTTCTTGAAGTCCCTGAAGTCCTTTGGGTCTTTGAGGTCCTTGAGGTCCTTTCCCCGCGTCCCGCAAAGAAGCCGGGGAGCCTCTCTCCTCTCCCAAGAAGAAAGGCTCCCCGGTTCCGGTCTTTCTATACGCAGGCCACCCGCTGGATAATCGCCGCTATCTCCTCGTCGGGCACTTCGCCGCGCCGCTGCTCGGCCACTTGCAGGAAATCCCGGTAGACTGCGTCGACTGTTTTGGCGTCCAGCGTGCGGCCCATGGCGGCGGCGCGGTGGGCGATGGCCCTGCGGCCCGAGCGCGCGGTGAACACGAACCTGTGTCCCGGCGCGCCGACCAATGCCGGAGGCACGAACTCGTAGTTCTCCGGGTCCTTGATGATTCCGTCCTGGTGAATCCCGGACGCATGCGCGAAAGCATTGGCCCCGACGATGGGCGAGTTCGGCTGGACAGCCACGCCCGTGATCTCCGCAACGCGGCGGCTGATCGCAGTAATGCGCGACAGATCGACGCCCGTCTCCGCGACGGCCTTCAGCGCCAGCACGACCGCGACCTGTTCCGCCGACGCATTGCCCGCGCGTTCGCCGATGCCGTTGACGGTGACTTCGACTTGGCGCGCGCCCGCTTCGACCGCCGCGACGGAGTTCGCCGTGGCCATGCCCATATCGTCATGGCAATGCGCCGAGACGATGGCGCGCCCTTCCACGAAGCGCACGATGTCCCCGATCAGATCGCCGTATTCGTGGGGCAGGGCATAGCCGACGGTATCGGGAATGTTGATGCGCGTTGCCCCCGCGTTCACGGCGGTTTCCACGCATTGCCGCAGGAAGATGCGGTCTGTTCGCGACGCGTCCTCGGCGCTGAATTGAACGCGCTCGCAAGACTGCCGCGCCTTTTGGACGGAGGTCTCGATGGTGCGAATGGCGTCGGACCGCGTAATGCCCAACTTCCGGGTCAGGTGGACGTCGGATACCCCCAGGAATACATGGATGACGGGGTGAATGGCGTGCTCCAGGGCGCGGGCCACCGCGTCGATATCGCCGGGGACGCACCGGGCCAGGGCCGCCACTTCGCAGCGGCGCACCGTTTCCGCGACGCGCGCCACCGCGGCAAAATCGCCCGGCGACGACGCCGGAAATCCGGCCTCGATGGTGGCGACGCCGAAGTCCTCCAGGGCTTGGGCAATCTCAACTTTCTGATCGGCGGTGATGTGCACGCCCGGCGTTTGCTCGCCGTCGCGCATCGTGGTATCGAAAAAGCGTACGTGCTTGGACATGACTCAAATTCTCCTTTGCGTGACTGACTTTTCATTTACTTAAGACCGTCGGAAACGCAAAGGCGCAAGCGCGTGGATTAGAGCGAAACAAGCCCCAAATCCATAAGAAACCACCTCCCTTCAAGGTCTCGTGCTGCCTGCACGAAACGTGCACGCAATCATTCCGCGTGCGGTAGAACCCTCGACTCAACTCCCTGAAAAAAACAATGAGGCCACGGGCCTGGGCCCGTGGCCTCTATCTGAACCGTTACCGGTTATTGATTAGATAATTCGAGGCACAACGAGCCTGCTTTCCTCCATGAGGAGGAGTGGGAGTAGCAAGCTCGTAAAATGCATCGAATTACACATACATCTCTTCCAAAGTTGAGAGGATGATACCACACATGGGGGGGATTGGCAAATGCGGTGCATTTGCGTTCCTCGGGACGGCGCGCGCCGCGAGCGGGATCAAAAGCAACGCCGCCCCGCAATACATGTCGCGGGGCGGTGTTTGAGTCCTAACCTATTCGGTCGATTAGTGATTCTTGTCCGATTTGCATTCCTTGAAGGTCGAAAGATCGCCCTGCAAGAGATAGTCAAGGCAGCTGCTGGGACTGGGAGCGCCTCCAGCAAGTGCGGGAATAGAAACCTTGGACAGAACCTTGATGTGACGCATTGACATTTCCCTTCACGTGACGTGCGTTTTGAGTGAGGTGATCACCAGAAACCCTTGCGCTATAAGTATATCCAATCGCTGGACTCCTCTTCAAACGGAGGAATTCTCAGGGATGAATACTCCATGTACCTGCTGCGGGTATCGTCCAGTCTTTCTTTTCTACAGAAGCACGACCGCCCTGCAATCGAGTCCGCAGGGCGGCCATCGAAGCATGACTTGGCTAGACGGTGTCTTTTGAACTCGCCTTGCACTCTTTGAAGGTAGAGAGATCGCCTGCCAGCAGATACGAAAGGCACGAAGTCGATACCAGTCCTGCAAGTGCAGGCGATGACTTCTTTGACAGAGCTTTGATGTGACGCATTGACATACTCCTTCACAAATTCCAGTTTTGACCATTGCGGTCACCAGTACCCTTGCGCGTAGAGTGTAACCCGCAACGGACGCGTCCGCAAAATGCGTTCTAGCGGGACCGGGCCGGAAGCTCGGTCGGCCTTCCAAGTGGCGAACGCATAGCGTGCTTGCCTTCGGTCACCGTGTACTGGTCTCCCTTTACGGATATGGAGAACGTGCGCCCCCGAATCCGTATGCCTCCCAACTCAATGCGCTGCGCGTATGGAGGCAGATGAGGCGAAATCGTAATGGACCCATCTGGCTGCGGCGTGATGCCGAACATGCCGAAGATAATGCACTGGGCGACCGTAAGCCCGTCGAACGTGCACTGGAGCGGCGTGTCCTTCCGGTAGTCGGGGCGGTCGGCGTAGAGCGAGTCGCCCCAGTACGGCAAGCGCTGTCCCCACCAAAGGATTCGTTTCAGCATGTCGTCCGCCTCGGCGGCATGGCCGGACTTGTAGAGCCTCTCGGCAATCTGCGGCGGGAAACACGTGCACGCGCCCGGACCGCCGTTGTCGACATCGGCAGGGTCGTAGGCCGGGTCCAGCTTGGACAAGCTGTGCAACCCGTAGTCGCCGAGGAATTCGTTCGGGTTCAGGTGCGACAGCAGCCCGGCCTCGGTCTCGGGCGTCAACACGGCGCTGTTGAACAACTTGAAGATCTGGCACGTGTATCGGATCTCCTTCTCGCCCTTCGCATTACGGAAGGCGTACCACTTCGCCTGGGGATCCCACAACTCGGCGTTCAGCACCTGCTTTAGCTGTTCGGCCCGCTCAAGCAGTTGGGGCTGGGGCTTGCCCACCATTTCGCCAATGCGCGCCGCGTACACGAAGTTGGCGTAACGCCGCCCGTTCAGGTCGGGCATGACGTGGTTGTAGGCGTATTCGCGACGCAGTTCGAGGTGGCTGTTCGACGGCCCGTAGTCGACGAGCGCGACCGGTTTGGTGGCGTCGTCCAGGACGGTGGCGTGGTAGAGGACCAGTTCGAAGATGGTCTTGTCGCCTACCGTCTCGTCGAGAAACGCGGTGTCGCCGGTGAGCAATACATAGTAATAGATGAGACCGAGGATCTTCTCCTGATTGACCATGTACCACGGTCCGAAGCCATCCCCGGCGAGCGGAAGGAAGGCGAAATGCTTCGTTAAGTCGATAGATAGGAACTGTTTGATGTGGGTCTTGGAGGCTTCCGGGTCGAAGAGGGGCATTGTCTCCCAGTTCTCCCCAAAGTTCCAAAGGTAATTGCAGACGCATCCGCCTTTGACGCTGCCGGTCGAGTAATACGGGTTTAGCTTGAACTCCGGCACTTCCCAGCGGTTGGTGATCGCATGGACCAGCGAGCGGTTGTACAGGTCGACAAGCTCCTCGTTGTCGCTGGAGAAACCAGGGAGACGAAGGTCCGTTACGCGATTCTCGTGCTCGATGTTGGCGGCTAGGATGGACTTGGTAACGCCTGCATCCAAAACTTGCCGGCACGCTTTCGTCGCCTCTTCGCGCGGTCCTACCGACACAACGAATTGGATTTCGGCGGATTTGCCCTTTTTGGCGCGCACCGTCGTCTTCCATGCTTGCCCTGCCGCGTCCCACGCGCCATGTTGGTCGGGAAGGACGGCGATCGCGTTCGCACCTTGGGTCAGCGTCAGAAGATTACCGTTGACCTCCGGCTTCGTGGCGGTCTGGCTTTGCGGTCGGGAAAACTCCCACGAGGTATTGACATCCAGGGTGCCGGAAACAAGGCATTCGATGGAGAATTCGCGTTTCTTATCGAGAGCCTCCAAGGTCAGGGTGACGACCAGAGTCCGCCTTCCGTATAGCAGGGTGGAGTCGGCCGAGCAGTTTTCCCCCTCGAGTTTTGCGCCAAGGGAAACGTGGTGCGTTTGCCAGTACCCCCGCTCGGTGAGGAGTGGCTGACCATCCACCGTCAAACGCAGCCGAAAATCCGAACTCACGTAGGGCGGGGCAAACAGCCCCTGCACATCGCCCAGGGACTTGTGGTTCACACCCGCCGACATCAGGCCATTGACGATGCCAAAATGATCCTCCTCGTGAAGCGGCTTGTCGAACCAGAACATGAACGGATCGATGGGCGGAGTTGTAGCGGAGGATATTGCCGACAGTACACCGACTGCCAAGGCGACAACCGCGCAGAACCGGACACCGGAGGGGAAGCGTATTGGTTTCATTTCGGATTTGCCTTCTTTTCCATTGCCGTCAACAACCCATTCATCGCGTCGTTGATCTCCTGAAAGCGCTCCGGCTCGGCCAAGATCTCCGGGGCCGACTGGATGTACGGGGCGTGGGTCAGCTCGTCGGAACAATGCTGGAGGAGGTCTCCCGCGCTCAGCGGCGTGGTTTCGAGATGGAATTGAAGGCCTACGACACACTCATTATATAGGAAGGCCTGGTTGAGGCAGGCCTCGCTCCGGGCGATGTGAGTCGCCCCCGCAGGCAAATCGAAGGTGTCGCCATGCCAATGGAAGACCTCGCACTTGGGCGGTATGTGCGCGAAGAGCGGGGAAGACTTTCCCGCCTCGGTCAGCTCGATGGGAAACCAGCCAATTTCCCGGTGTGCATTCGCATAGACCCTTGCCCCCAGGACATGGGCGATGAGCTGCGCCCCCAGACAAATCCCCAACACGTGCTTGCCCGCCTTGATCACGCGCTCGATGGCGCGCTTTTCGTCTGCCAACCATGTAAACATGGCGTCGTCGTGGACCCCCATCGGCCCCCCCATGACGATTAGCCAATCCAAGTCCTCCGGTTCCGGCGGAGATTCGCCCCGGAACAGGCGCGTCTGCGACAACGCATGCCCCTTCGCCTTGGCCCACGTCTCGATCGACCCCAGCCCTTCAAATGGTACGTGCTGAAAGTAATGAATGCGCATTGGCGAACGCTCCAGGTTATGCTGCCCGAGGCTCTTCGTGCTACCGCAAGGATACACAGGGCGGCTTCGGATGGCTAGTGACTAGCCAAGCACCGATCGGACGAGTCTGGCTGGTCCGATGCGTCGGACCCGAGACCTAGCGCTGGGGGAAATCCCAAATGCACCTACGACGTGTGGGGGAGCACCCGACACTTTCGGGTATCCGACTACGCCAATTCTCTTTGTCGACGTGCCGTCAACCGGTTTGACATGGGGGGGCGGTCCCGGTATCCTACCGGACGGTAGGTGAGGGGGTCGGGGGATCTCCGTAAACCGAAACCAGCAGCGGAGGTGCTAAGCATGCTGGAAGTTCTTGCACTGATCATGTTCGTGCAACAACCGATTATGCCCGTGGCCGATGGTGTCGCCTCGTTCTACAGCGAACGGGAAAATGGAACTGCGACGGCCTCGGGCGTCCCGCTGGATGACCAGGTGTTTACCTGCGCCATGCCGTTCGGCGAATTCGGGACGAAAGTCCTCGTGGTCGCCGAGAATGGGAAATCGGTGGTGTGCCGGATCACGGACCGTGGTCCACACGTGCGCGGACGGGTCATCGATTTGTCCAAAACAGCGATGCGAGCGCTCCACCCGAGAGCCGGGACCTTGAAGGTCAAGGTGTTCAGGGTGGGCGACGACACGCCGGACGGACCTTTCCGCTAAAGCCAAGTAGTATGCGGACACCGTCATTTGCCCCGCCAATCGGGGCAAATGACGGTGTTTGTTTTCTAAGGACCGTCGTCCTCTCTTCGGAGGGCGGGTTTTCCAACCCGCCTCTTTTCTTGGGTTGAACCATAAATCGGCGGGTTGGAAAACCCGCCCTCCGAAGGAGGAGTCCCCGAGAGGACTCACCCCCTCGGGGACAACCATGAACTCCACGGCCCGTTATCAGAAGGCCGCAGGTTCGATACGGCTCACGTACGCCAGCGACGCCAACCGTTCCAGGTCCTCCACCCGAACCTCGGCGAGGAATGCCTTGCGCGAACGTAGCTCCGTCCTGACCCGAATGCCCATCTTCTTCAACTCGTCCAGGTACCCGTCCGGGAAACTGCTTACCGAAACGAGCACGCGCACCAACCCGTTGCTGACTTTGACCTTCCCACTCTCGTAGGAACCGTCCTTCACCTTGCCCGCCAACCCCTGCAACGCCGGGTCGAGCGTGGGCGAGCCAGACTTGGCGGCTGCCTGCTCATCCGCCTTCTTCGGTGCGTCGATTGACTCCGGAAGCTGCTTATCAACCTTCGTCGATTCGCGGATTGCCGCGCGCTCTTCCGAAACCTGCGGCGCACCAGCATCCGCCACCATCGGTTCAGAGACTTCGTCCTTCCGGCCGCCAAGCCCACCTCTGCGAGCCGAAGCGGACCCTCCACCCTTGGATTCCGTGAAATCGAATGCAGCAGTCTCGCCGCTGGGCCTGTTCTGGATGCTGAGAGCGGGACTTGGGGCAGCGGAGGATGCCGGGTAGGCGCCGAGTTGCGTGCCTGCTGTAAGCCCACCCTGCTCGCTTTCCTTCCCGAAAATACCTTCGTAGCTCACGCCATCGGGCATCTCGACCGGCACCTGGACCGTCTGAGGCTTGCCACCCTTGGTGATTACCCGCTCCTCGACCGCGACGAAGCTCGTGTATTGCGTCACCAGCCCGAACTCCAGCCCAAGCTGAGTGACCGCGCCCTTCACGTCGCGGTCGGGTTTGCCGAGTTGTGCGCCGAGCCAATCCTGATTCATGACCCACTCGACCCGCTCGCGCGCCCACAGCGTTGCCAGCACGTCATGGTCGGGCTTGTCGCCCGGCAGGTCGACATCGATGGTGCGCTCGAAGCGGCCGTTGGCGGTTTGCCCGCGAACGGTGATCTTCCCATTCCGAGCTTGGTCATAACGCCCCGTCAGTATCAGGGGACGCGCCGCGAACAAGTCGGGGATGGCATCCGGGTCGGGCAGCATGTCGTGAATGCCCAAGCCTCCAAGGTCGATGGAGATGTCCGTCAACACCGGACTTTGAATCCGCTCGTGGAACCGCTTGGCGGCGTCGTCGCCCTGGGACTCCAGCGTGACTACCTCCGACGCGCCACGCCCGGCGCGCGCCATCCCCTCGATGAGGAAACGGTTCACCGAATTGCCGATGCCGAACGCGAAGACGCGCGCGGTCTTCACGTTTTTCTGGATGGCGTCGATGATCGCCATGTCGTTGCCGATGAACCCATCGGTCATGAAACAGACGACGCGCAAGCGTTTCGGGTCGTCCTGACCGCCCAGGGCGGCGTTGATCGCCTGCATCATCTCCGTGCCGCCGCCGCCTTCGAGGTTGCCGAGGTACTCAAGCGCCTTGCGCCGGTTCTCCGCCGTGTTGGCGACGGGCCGCTCGAAGCAATACCCCAGCCCGCCCGAGAAGCACACGAGGTTGAACGTGTCGTCGGGGTTCATCCCCTCCACGCACTGCTTCATCGTCTCCTTGGCCTTCTCGATGGGGAAGCCGCTCATGGACCCGCTCTTGTCGATTACGAAGATCATCTCCTTCGGCGTGACGGCTTCCGGGGCAACGCGGGCCGGCGGCTGAAGAATCAGCGTCACGAACCCGCCCTTATCGCCGTGGTGGGTGAGGACCGCGTCGCCGATCTGCTCACCCCCCACGGCATACCGGAGGATGAAGTCGCGGTTGGGGATATCGTTCTTGCTCCTCAACCGGACTACGGTGGTGGTGGCGCTGGGTTGGACGTCGATTTCGTGGAGTTCCGACTGCAACTCGCGGATGGGGAAGCCGGCGTCGATGCGGACTTCCATCGAGATGTCGTGACCCGCGCGCGTCCCCGGCGGCGTCACTGGCGGCGTGACCCGGCTCGAATCCGGCACCTGATCCGTGCTGGCCGGTCCGGGGCGAATGCCCGTGTTCACGTCCGGGACGATGGCATCCGGCCCCGGCGCGGTCAGGTTGCCGGGGATGTAGCGCGGCCCGACCACCATCGGGAAACTGAACTCATACTCGCCGTCCTCGTACTTCAAGTACTCGACGTACGAGATCGTGATGGTAATCGTGTCGCCCGGCAGGATGTTCGCAACCGACTGCGTAAAAATGTTTGGCCGCTCCTGATCGAGCAAACTGGCCGCCTGCCCCGCGTTGCGCGCCCGCTCATAGATCTGCCGCGCCTCCTCGCGCTCCTTCACGATGCCGCGAATGAACCGCTTGCCGATGGCCATCGTCATCGTGTCCACCGCGCCCCGCTCCGACATCGGAAACGTGTACACCGCCTCGATGGGTTCTTTGAACGGGTTGCCGAACCGCTGCGTCAACGTGACCCGCGCCAGAAACCCCGAAATGTCCACGGACACGTCCGTGTGCTCCAACGGGCACTCGCCCCTGGGCTTGTTCTCCTTGTCGTACACCACGACGCAGCCCCCCGGAAGGATAGGCTGCGACTCCGCCCACGCCACGCCCGCCGCCACGGCCACAGCCGCCGCCAAACAGGCCATCCAACGTACTTGCCGATTCATGAGGTGTCCTCCGTGTTCGGGCTCACCGCCCGCACCGGGTTAATTGCACACCGCTTATGACACCGGGGCGGCGGGAAGGTTCGAGGAGTTGTAAAACAACGCCATCGCGCTCAGAACGCAAAGGCACTTGTGGTAGGGCGCTTTCGCCGAAAGCGCCTCTTCGCCGCCACCCGCGTGCTACGTCTCCCCTACGTCTTCGCCGAACGCGTCTCTTCGCCACAACCCGCGTGCAACGTCTACCCCATGCTTTCGCCGAAAGCGCCTCTTCGCCGCCACCCGCGTGCTACGTCTCCCCTACGTCTTCGCCGAAAGCGCCTCTTCGCGACAACCCGCGTGCAACGTCTAC
>JBAZRU010000047.1:0-17275 GCA_041662805.1 Candidatus Hydrogenedentales bacterium
CGGCCAAACCGGCTCGCCAGATCGTGCGCTGAGATCATCATTCTCAGCCTGTCGGAAAAACCCGACACAGAATCGGTGACGAGCATATTCATATCACGTTCTTGTGAAAGAAATGGAGGGACGGGAGCGCGACCCTCGCCCATTCCCGGAAAAGCTGCCGATTGTGAATCTGGCTTGGCGCGGAATCAATGTTGTCAGGTCGAACCCAAAAGCTGGGGTGATTGACGTGGGCGACGTATCCCCTTGGAATCTCGCAGGGATGGATCGCCTCCTCCAGATTCTTGCGGGTGGATACAATCCCAAATTCGAGACGCACGAGACAGGCGAGCGCCAGGTCGAAATCCGAGGCGCCAAGAATGAAGTCTGGAATGTCTTTCCAGCGTTCTCGTAACCACCGGCATTTGAAGGCGAACAGGTCCCTTCCAACGTGAATCGGATGATCCACTTTGAGTGCGGCGGTATAAATTAAGCTAGGAGAACGTTTATCGGGAATGTCTTGGATTCTCCTGAAGTTGCACCGATGCGATGAGCAGGCGCCATACAGTCCCGCATGTGACTGGAGCAACTTGGCTAAATCAGGATGAAGCCAGTCGTCATCGTTCGTCCAAAAGATTATGTCGTTGTCTGATGCCTTTTGCATGGCCAAGGCAAGAACATCTTTCAAGAACGGAAGCGGCCTCCGGTCTCCAATTGATGTGGCGTCGCGCGGATACTCCGACAAGTACACCGGTACCACGCCCTGCTTGTAAAGAATATCCCAAGACTTTCGGGCGTGTTGCTTTCTGAGGTCGTCGTCTCCAACGTGGCATTCAACGGCGTGAAACAGAGTCGGATGATATGTTGGCCACACGCGAATGCTTTTCGGCTGGCCCGACCGTAATACGAACTCGACAGTGGAAAGGAGTGCTTCTGGTGGTTCGGATGGGTCTGGGTAGGGAATGCGGGCCAGGCAGTTGCAACGTGTCTCTGTTCCAACCCAAACGGCAGGATTTACGAAGGCAACTACAGGAACACCAGATGCGGCGGCAAGGTGAAGGTACACCGTATCGCTGGAAAAGAGCACCTTCGAGGCATCGAACAAACCCAGCAGGTCGTAGATGCGCTCCGCCTTCAGGGAGCACAGGTCAATAACCTCGTGGGAATGGCCGTAGGCGCGCCGCAGCCAGTCCAGGATAGCTTTTCCAGCCGGAAACGGGCTGGAGATACCCCCCGTTAGCCCCGCGAGCATCATAGGTTTTCCAGACGCTGAGAATTTACCAACCAAAGCGACTTCCCGGTCCCGATGTCTTCGGTCAAACACCGGTTTTAGGGTGGTGTCATCGAATTTGTGCTCGTATCCTAGCAGTCTCCAGCTTTCCCGGTTATAGGAATGGCATTTGCGCTCGCATTGGTATGCTTTCCCCCAGACTTGGGCTTGCACGACGCGGCCAAACTGCCTTTTGGCAACCACCATTGCAGCTTCAATGTCCGAATAGTCCGTCGAAACAGGAAAGACATCCACATACGACACACCATCGAGTAGCGATGCGAAAGGTTTGGACACAACTATCGTCGGCTTCGATCCTTGGTCATGGAGCAGTTTGCAAATGGGCAGGATGTTGATGATGTCTCCAAAGCGACCCAACTCCACGATGGCAAGGCTGGTTTTGGGTGCTGCCTGGGTGATTTCGATTTTTGGGTCGAGATGCGTGGCCACTTCTAGGGTGGGATTGTTTACCTGATTCTCGATCATCGCCCAGCCCGCCTTGTACTTCAACAGGCAGGCTTTCCGCCCGTGAAACCCAAACGACGGCTTATCGTTCCCCAGCGCCGCGGTGGAGAATCGCAGTGCCACGTCCGTCGGCGCGAACCGAATCCCCCGTTCCGCCAGCTTCGGGCGGTAAAGTTTGCAGATGAGCAGGTCAGACGGATAGACGAAGCCCTTGGGAATTTGGAGCGTCAGCTTCATGTCCAGCAGCTTCTTCGATTCCAGGCAGAAGCCTCCGTTGCCCACCAGACCGTCCGGCCACGGCGCCCCGATGTAATCGTAGGCCAGGAAATCATCCGACCACAGTTCAGGCTGGATCGGGAAGCCGTCCTCATGCACCGACAGGGCGCGCGCCGTGCGGATAAAGCGGGGCACGGAGAAGATGTGGAATCGGTTCCACTCCGCAGGGTTGAGGCTCGGAATCCGTTCCACTCGCCAGTGGCTTGGGACCGATGCCGGGGCCAAGTGCGTCAGCAAGAGCACGTCGTCGAACTCGAAATGCAGTTCGCAGAACTTCAACACCAGCACCGTTCGATGCAGGTACTCGGCGTCGTTGTGCGCGCAGGACCAGAGGGTTACGCCCTTCAGGCGGCGGCGCTTAGTTTTCGGGGTGTCAATCATTGCCCATTGCCCATTGCCCGTTTCGCCTCAAGCTGCTTCAGATGCCAGCGGAGGACACGCTCCGCCCACGTCGTCAAGATCGGGAGGGATTTCATCGTCACGTCAGCCGTGTGCCGGAGGTAGAACTCAATGGCATTCTCCACTTCCGCGGGCGTGTAGCTCTCCGGCTTCTCCGGCGGCTCCTCGATGTCAACCTGGTGGATGGCGAGGATGTCGAGCACGCTGACGATCTCCGTGCCGTCGTCGAGCTTCTGGCTGCCCGTTCTCAGCAGCGTCACGCGGTCCCCGATGCTCACCTGCCCCGGCACTTTGGGACCGCTTCCCAGCCGGACGACCTCTGCCAAGAATGACTGCGCCTTATTGCGAGCGCGAACCGGCAGGAAGATTCTTGAGCCGGGTGCGGCCAGTTCTTCCTCGATGCGTCGGATGATGATGCGATTTCCGAGTAGTTTTGTGATGGTCATGGGTCAATTCCCGCGTTGCCGGTCGTTACGCTGGCATTCATGGTTTGGAATAACTGTTAGCCATCTTGAGCGTTGCGACCCTCGACCGTATAGACCGGAGCGTGCGCCCAAGTTGTTTTGCAAGTTCGCGGTATGTCATTTTGTCGAGATTTTCCATGAGAAACGCATCGTCAACATCGCACCATTTTGACCAGTGGAGTGTTGCAGTCGCCTTGGTGGATTGGTTTATTTCAGCCATCCGCTTGTCGTCGTCTCGCTTTCCAGTTTCTCTTTCCTCAGATGCCCGAATCCTCACACGGATGAGTTCTGCCTTTTGCGCCAGTTCGTGCAGTTGTTTTTTTACTGCGGCGATTTCCTTGTTCACTGCCTTTAATTCGAGTCGGTTTGCGTTGCGGATGGCTAACCAATCAGTGCAGCGAACCGCGCCCCCACTGTCCGCTCCAACGTTGCATGTAATTTTAGAGTCCATTTTACGAGCGATCACCGTCGCCGGCGCGGTCGCTGACTTCTGCGTTCAAATCACTCCAAATTCTTCGAGGACGCACGCCAGCGCCAGATTCGACGCCTCCCAACTCAGGTGCGCAACCTTATGCGATGCCGCGATTCCCATGCACATCAGTTCCGTGGGATCGGTCCTGGCGCACTGGCGCATACACTCGATCAGCGATTCCTCCGTCGGCTCCGCCCAGTGCCCACAGCCCTCGTAGGCGTGGCGTGCCGGACCCAGTTTGAAGTCCAGCGCCCAACCCATGTCCGACTCGAAGTACTCCGCCACGCCGCCGAAACGCACGGAAATGAGCGGCCTTCCAGTGGCAAGAGCTTGGACCTGCATAAGACCGTAGCCCTCACCACGCGCCGCGGAAACGAAGCATGTCAGGCTCTTGAACCAGTCCGCCAGTTGCTCGTCGCTCCAGTAAGCCTGGTGAATCAGCACGCGCGGGTCGTCACACTTCTTGATCGGGCAATCCGAGAACGCCTTGACCTCCAAACGCACGTTGGACTCGTCCGGGAATGCCCGGCTGAAGGCGTCAATCACTTCGTTCAGGCCCTTGCGCACCCCGCCGTTCGCCATCCTCCCGGCCGCACCAAACCGGATGACGCGCGGGAAGTCCGTCGGCATCTCGGCGTACTTGAAGATGTCCGTCAGGATGCCCAGCGGCACGACGCGAATCGGCTTCTTCACGCCGCACGCACTCAGGCAAGACGCATTCCACCAGCACGGCACGATGACGACCTCCGCCCGGTTCAGCAGATGCACGCCCATCGG
This sequence comes from Candidatus Hydrogenedentales bacterium, assembly GCA_041662805.1. GTDB lineage: Bacteria > Hydrogenedentota > Hydrogenedentia > Hydrogenedentales > SLHB01 > JAIBAQ01. Next base: position 4,100 of record JBAZRU010000047.1, read on the forward strand.
CGGGGGCTTCGTGCTTTCCAGCATGGTGAAGTAGGCCGTTTTCTTGCCGGGCGTCGGCACGAAGCTCGGAGGGTGCAGCAGAAGCTCCCACTCCTCGGGCTGAGGACCGCTCACAAACCGCTGCCGTATGTCGGTGGGGATTTTGGCGCCGAACGCTTCGCTCTGGCTCACGGGCCGGATGGCGACGTAAAGGTCCAGCATCCGCGTGAGGTCCCGCACGATCTGGAACGAGTGAAGGCCGTAGCCCATGAAGGCGTTGATGGGGGCCAGGAGGGTGAGGCGTTTCATGGTTGGTTGTTCGGCGTCTTAGGGCGGCTAGTGAGCAAGCAGACGCCCACCGTGAAAATGACACACGCAAAGATCGCCAAAACCGTGCTGACTACCGGATGTTCATCGGTCGCTTTGGTCGCTGGCAGCACATGCAGGAGGCACATTGACAGCCAAATGAGCAGCGATGCCCCAACGCGGCGCGGCAGAGACACCGAACCAGACGGTTTAGCTAAAGTGGCTTCGCTCTTGGCTTCGTCCACGGTTTCAGATTTATCGGAGCCGCTTTTCATGTTCAGATTCTGAGGTTTTCGGCCAGCCACTTAGCTGACCTTTTCGTTCCACCGTTTCCGTGCGAGCTTTCGCATCGCCTTCTTGCGGTCGGCCTTGCTCGTGTTCCGCCAACGCTTGCGACCGCCTTTGGCGCCGTAGCGTTTGAAGATGTCGAAGTCGGGTTTCACTGTGATTTTCTGCGGAGTCTAGCTATCAGTGCATTCCTGTATTCAAGAGCACTTCGCAGGGATTGGTGGTAACTCCCCCGTCTGTGGACCATAATAATCGGCCCTTTGGGATCGAACAGTCTCCGCTGCCACTCGCTCAGTTTTGGCCTCCACAATGCAGGCGTAGGTTTCACGGTAGGAACGGAGGCTTGTTGCAGGTAAACCCGCAAGCGCCCCTGTGACCGCCTCCACCATGCTTAACGGCGATTTGAGACAGGTCCAAGTCCTTGCGATGCCCGGCGTGATAGAGGCTCACGCCCCAGACCTTGCCGTTGAAGTAGAACCCCATCAGCGCGTCGTGGCCGGTTTCGGGAACGTCCCGGGCGGAAAACGTGTTCGAGTTGCAACGCGCCGTGTTCAAGGCAAGGAACTTCAAGCCCTCGAAGTCCACGAGGAAACTGCGCGTTCGCATGATGTCGGCGTCGCGCTTGCCGTAACAGGCCATTGCCACCTTGCCGAATTCGATCAACTCTTTCGCGTATTCTCCGCTGTGCTCGTTCAACAAAGTTGCCCATCCAGCGGGTGTCAGCGCGACCGAATCCAGCCCAAACTGGAATTCCACGTCGCCATCGTCGCGGTGATCCCACACGTCATACTCCCCAGCCAGCCGGACAGCTAGCGGCTCGGCAACCTGGCGGTCAATGAAATCCTGTTTTGTCGGAAGAATCTCGTTGTAAAGTCCACGCCTTGATTCACGAGATAACCATTGCCACGCCAGTCGGCACGCGGACACGCCGTCAAGGCGGTAGCCCGGAATCCCGGGCGGGTGTGATTCAATGGCGCTCTTGTGGTGGTCAATCCAGACGACGTTCTTGAACATCTCGGGGGCCTCCCCCGCCGGCGGGCATGTTGAAAAGTCGAACCCGAACAGCCGGTCGCAGGGCAGGTCCAGAATGTAAATCGTTGGAGGATCGCCGGGCTGGAATGGAATGTTCGGCGCGGGATCCCCAAAGTCCCAGCCGATGAGTTCGGCGTCGGGCAGGAACTTCCGCGCGATTTCGCGGCAGAAGATGCCGTCGTAGTCGGCGCTGTGATGGATGACGATGGTTCGCATTTGCCGAAACTCTAATGCGAACCCCCTTGGCAAGTCAACCACTATTTTCAGCCCACCCAGGCAGCGGGATACGCCTCGGCTTCGGCGAGAGGCGCGGGGTCCGGCACTTGCGCCGTGAAATACAGGCCGTAGTCCGACACGGAGGCGCACGCCTGTTTCATCACCAGCGAGAGGTATTCCTGCGCGTCGGCAATCTGACTGCCCTCCGTGATGTTCACGAAGAAGCCGCCCGTCGCCATATTCCGCAGCAGGACGTACCCGTCCGCCTTCGCGCGCAAACCGACGCAGATGATGATGCCGCCCGATTCCTTGAACGCCCGGGCCGCTTCCAGGAGATTGAACGATTCCTCGATGCTCAGGAGTGGCCGATGCTCTCCATCCGACAGAATCAGGATCACCTTGCGGTCTTTCGTGCGGGTCGCCAGCGTTTGCTTCGCGAAGTCGAACGCGTTGCGGATGTCGGTCCTCCGCTGCGTCGAGGGAATCGTGCTGACGGCAGTTCCCAAAGCCGTCAGGTCAACGGATTCGTCGACGAGCAGGCTGGCCGGTTCGTTGAACGAGATCACCATTCCACCGTCCAGGTCCGTGCGCAGGTGTTCAAGGATGCTCGCGGCCATCGCCTTCGCGGCGGACAGCTTCGTCGGATGCACCGCCCCGAAGTCCTGAAGCATGGACCGGGAGTTGTCCAGCACGAGCACGCTGGCGACACTGATATTCAGGCAGCACGACGGCCCGGCGAGAATCGTGATCTGCGAGAAGGCCAGGTAATCACCGTAGGCGGCGCTGAACGTCACGACGCCAGGGACCAAGGCGGTGACGAGTCCGCCCGCGGATACGGTCGCCAAGGCCGCGTTTGAACTTCCGAAGGTCAGCGGCGAAAGAGTTTGCGTTTCGGTGGTGGTACACAGGGTTGGCACAAGCCGCAGCGTATCCCCGACGCTGAGGGTGGAGATTTCCGGCTTGAGGACGAGACGGGGCGAGTTTGGGCAGAGGGACGGGTTGGCCGCCGCGAACGTCGCATCGGAGCATCGGGGGTCCTCAACCAGCCCATCCGTGGCCGGCGCTACAAACCTGTTTCGATTCGGTTTCATCCCATTGCAGCCACAATCAGTTCGTGGTAGGAACTCGGCAGTTCCGGGTCCCGAACCCTGGTGCGCTCGCGACACTGCCACATCAGGTCGGCCAGTGCCTCGTCAAATCCGCCATGCCCAAAACCATCCCTTCCCATGACGCCCACCTTGAACGCCGCCGCCTTCTGAGGATCGCCGTAGTCGCGCTCGTGCGCGTGCTGGAAGTAGAACTTCACGGCCTTCTTGTAATCCTGATCGGGGTTGATGAGGTCGTCGTCGGCCCACTCCGTCTTGAGGCCGCGCCATTCTATCACCAGCTTCTCGTCGCTCTGAATCCACGGCGCCAGCCAAATCTTGTCGTTCTGAATCGTCCACAGCCCCCCGCCCGCCCGGCCCCACGCGCGGTCGTAATCGGCGCTCGCGGGCACGAAAGCAATCGGAAGTTCAGTCGTCACCTCCTCGATGCCGGCGGCGATAAAAGAGCTTTGCGCCAGATCGAACGTCGGCGCCCAGGTGTCCTGACCGTAGAAAACCGCCGTGTGCCAGTCGTCATCGGCAATCGTGCAAACCCGGTCCACGATGCCGTGCGGGCAGGGCACAACGGTCATGCGCTTGTAGAGGAACGTGCGGTCAAAGGAGAACACGTTCACGTTGTCCTGCTGCTCGCACTCGACGAACTTCGCGATCTCCGCAAACGCCTCCTGGAAAAGCTGCTTGTGCGCGGTCTCCAGGTTCTCGGGCTGGCCGGACGGGAAAACCTGCCCCAGAATCTCGGTTCGGAGTTGCAAAACGGTCTTGGCGCCTTGGTCCATGTTACGCGATCACTTTCAGCTTGCGCTTCCCCGTCGGCGGTTTGAACTCGGGTTTGATCGGCGCCCGTGCCGTCCCCGGAGGCGCGACTTCAACGACTGCGGCTTGCGGGGCGGCGGCGTATGCCTGGCGGTTGACTGTCGGGACTTCGGCCCCCGCCGCCTTAGCCACCACAGTTTCCGCAGCGTTGGCCGCGCGACCGGTCACGCCGGATTGCCCCATCTCCTCCCTCCAGAGAGGCTTTAAGGGACTCGAACTGGCTTTTTTTTTGGCCCACTCCTCGTATTCCTCAGCGGAGACCTCGCTGATGCCGTAGCGGTTCTTCCTCATGCAATCGAGGAAATGCTCGATGATGGCTTCGTTGCCGGTCTTGAAGTAGCCCGTGAAATTGTCAAACGACTCGAATTCGATTCCGCCCATCCCCGGCAGGACAACCTTCGTTCGCGGACTGGCCTTTTTGAAATAGCGCATTGCCATGACGCCCCTTGTATTCCTTCAGGCGCGTTTTGCAAAGGAAAAAACGGGGCCACCTTTCGGTGGCCCCGTCCCATCTCACCAACCCGAAACCCCTTGCGAGGTCCCGAAAGGCTTACCGCAGGTCCTCGACGGTGAGGTCGGTGTACGGAGTCGTGCGGCCAGCGGTGCTCGGCACGCCATCGGCGACGCCGTGGATCGCGAGGCTGTTCGCCGGGCATTCGCAGATGGCCGTCCACGTCTCGCTCGTCAGCGTGACCTGCTGCGTCGGGTTCTCCATGACGCAGGCCCAAGTGCTGTCCAACCGCGCCAGCCCTTCGAGTTCGCCGAGCGTGCGCGTCTTGCGGTTCGATTTCACCATGCCGGGATAGATCGTTCCGCCCTTGGGACCGGGCTTGCCGATGTCCAGGCACCAGAGCACCCGGCCCGCCGAGGCGATACTTTCGGTTCCGAACGCATTCACCTGGTCGTCGAAGAAGTCCGCCGTCACCAGCGCGATCTTCAGGCCGACGGGATACTTGAGGTTGCTGAAAATCTTCCAGCTAAACCCAAGCTCGTTGCCTCCGGTCTCGATGTTGATTCGGACGATGTCGCCGTACTCGGCCCGCAGGTAGTTGACGAACGCCGTCTCGATGTTCGCCGCGTTCTGCTGGTCCGTGTACCAGTCGAGCGTCTCGACCGTCCGGCCCTGGCTCTTGCGGGCGCGCATAATGCGGTAGTTCTCGTCCAGCCACTCGTAGAAGTTGAGCGGGGTGTTTTGCAGGTCAATCACGCGGCCGCACGCCTGCATCTGCTCGATGATGCCAATGGGGTTGGCGCGGTACTCTTGCAGGGCGCCGCCCGTGCCCGGGTCAATCGTGCCCGCGGCGTAGCTGTTGATCGCCTCCAAGCTCTGCCAGTTGGCGAGCGTCTGGTTCGCGGAGATCGCCTTGGAATAGAAGAAGTCATGGACCCAACGGGCCTGATATTCCTCCTCGTCCTGCCGGTTGTATTCGGACAGCGGCAGGTACATGAACGTCTTGAAGTACTCGTTCGACGCGGCGAGGCGCTCGAACACCTTCATGCTTTCCGAGTCAACACGCCGGGCGCGCCGGTCGGTCTTGTACCAGAACGGCACATGCCGGCGCGGATTGAGCGCGGGCCGGTTCTGACAGAAGGATTCGTAGTCCGACACGTTGTTCGTGCCGGGCATGACGATCATGTTCGCGCCGGGAGTGGCGCTGTAGCCCGTGGTGGACCCGGCGTTCTCCGATGTGATGACCACGTCAATGTACGTGAGGTCCGCAGCCACCCCGGATGCCTGTACTTTCCACTGGCCGCGCTGCGAGGCCCCGCCGCTCGTGCTGAAGACGTGGATGCGGTCGCGGTTGACAAACCACTTGGCGTCGAGATCGAAGCCGTAGCGCGTAACGACCCGGATGATGCGGTTGGTCCCGGCGCCGTCAGCGCCGTCTATGACCGCATCTGTCAGTGGGTAAACATCTGGATCAGCATTCGCAGCCTTGTACTCAGCCTCGCTCCAGCCCGTGGTCACGGCCCAGAACTCCTTGTTGATGACGGAGTCCTGGCGGGCCATGACGAACGGTCGCAGGAGGCCCGGGCCCCGGTCCATCTTCTCGGCCTGCACCAGCGAACCGACGGAACGATAGCTGGAACGCAGCCACTCGTACATCGGCTGGATTCTTGTGCCACACGCCTTCATCTCGAAGCTCGTTCGGAATGAGGCGTCCATGTCGGCGTACACCCCGCCCGGTTTGAACAGTGAATCCACCTGAGCAGGAGTCAGGTTGACCACGTTGGCTTGGGTGATCGTGCCGTGAGTGTCGTACGTGTTGCCGATTACAACCGTACACGGAAGGTCTTGGAACGGATATGCCATAATGTTTCTCAACTTCGGCAGCGGCATTCATCGCCACTGCGTCGTCGAGAAACATTCTCACTGCCCATACATCACTTTCAAAAGGGTTTCCCCAGGTTTTTGCGCGGTTGCCGGGGCCGTCACCAGATCAGATGAGGACGACATGGATGGCGGGCGTGGCGGCGATGGCATTCGGGGCGCTGGTGTTGGCTGAGGCTGCTCTTGGGCGGGCTGAGGCGTCGGGTCGGGCTGTCTGTTCCCGTTAGACTCCCCAAACTCCATCCTGGCATCTTCCCGGGCTTGCGCGATGCGTTTCTTCGCCATTTCTCCGCAATCCTTGACGATCAGGGCTTCGATGTCATCCACCGTGAGGGTGTAGAATTTCGATCCCAAGTCCGCCAGTTTTCGGTCTTTGTCGGCGCGCGATCCGGCGCCACGTTCGACGCCAGATCGCATCTGCTGCATCTGCTCGATGGTCGCGAAGGCGCGTCCATCTTGAACCTGAACCTCCGGCGGCGCGTTCAGCATTTCGGCCTCAGCCTTCGCCCGGTACTGGTCAATGCGCGCGTGGACTTGGTTCACGGCGGGATTCAGGGCCACGCCGAATCGCGGGTCAACGCTCATTTCCAGTTGGAGCAGCAGCGGCTCCATCTCGAACTTGACGACTTCGTCGAGGATGCGTTTTCCGATGCGCGACTTGGCTTCAACGGAGGCAATAGTTTCCAGGGTGATATTCAGTTTCCCGTCCTTCCTCAGCAGCGCGCCGAGTTCCGGGGCGGCCCGGTCAACCATGTCCACAATGAGGCCAGTCACGGTTTCGGCAATCTTCGGCATTGCTTCGCGAACGGCCTTCTCCCGGTTGATCTCGTCAAGCACCGGCTGGACCTTTTCCATCGCCGCCTTCTCGGCTGCCTCGCGCATTCGCGCCTCCTTCAGTGCCTCCGGGTCAATCTGGGGCTGGTGCGCCTCGTACCATCCCTTGTGCTCGTCGTCGTCGGCGTTGAATTCCTCCTTCGGATTCTTCGCCTGCCAGTCGTCCTGATAGGCGTAGTGGAGCTTCAGATAGGCCAGGTACTCGGCGGCCTTCCCCGACCACTTCTTGGGATCGGTCTTCTCCAAGTAGAGCAGGGTTTCGTAGTCCTGCCGGTCCTCGGCTGACATCTCAAACGCCGGCTCAGGGACTTCCGCCCGCTCCGGTTGCTTCAGCGCCGTCGCAATGGCTTCTCCCGTGGCCTTGGCGGACTGGGCAATCAGTTCGGCGGTCGTCGGCTCGGGAGCGGGGGCTGGCTCGTCGCTGGGGGGCGTTGCCGGCGCACTTGGGGGCGCTTGGGGCGATGGAGTGACTGCTGGGGCTGGCGTGGCCGCTTCCTCCGCAGCAGGCTCAGGGGTCGGCTTGTTCGCCCCCCACATCGCCTTGTAGAGTTCCGCCTGCCGCTTCAACAACTCGGCGGCGGTGGGCGCGCCGGGACCGGGCGCAGGCGGTCCAGCGTCGGGCGCCGGTGCGGACGGTGCCGGAGTCGCCGGGGGTGGGGTCTTGGTGTACGTGACGGTCTTGTCGAAACTAAGGCTGCTGCTTTTCATGGTGTCGTTGGGAGTTGTGGTTTCAATTCGGCTAACTGGAAATTCAACGTCGGGTCTGTAGCCCGGGCGCGAAGCTGTTCGATGAAATCGCCGGCCGCATTCACAACCTTGGCTTCCTCGAACTTGAGTTTGGCGTCCACCTGGTCGGAATCCTCACCTGTCACCGAGAGGTTGGCGCCCTCCGCCATCAGCGCCGCGGCGAAGTGGGCCAGGTAACGCTGATACAGGAACGTGCCGGGTGAATTGATCCAGTCTCGGAGTAGCCTCTGTTCCTCTTGCGTCAGGACTTTCGCATCAATTTGAATCATGGGCCGGGGGCTTGGGGTGGTCTTGGGATGGGGGGTGTTCCCTGTGGAACATTCTGGCCTTGTTCCGAGGCGGGCGCCGGGCGAGGTTGAAGCTGAACCGGAGCGCCCATGCTCTGCAAAAGCTTCGCGAGTTGAGCCACATCCGCACTGTTCTTGGCGACCTCATCGAGCAACGGCTTCAACTCGTTTGGGAGCGCCTTGTGGATCACCAAGTCCACAATCTGCTGGAGTTGCTGTTGTGCCTCCAGCTTCCTTTGCTCCTCGGATGCGCCGGGGGCGATGTTGCGGAGCCTGAAGTCGCGCGGGGCATCCGCCAAGCGGGCGATGTAATTCGTGATTTCGATGGCTTGGTCCGGCCCGATGGCTTGGGCCGTCATCGGATTCGCCAACAGCGGTTGCAGCAGTTGCGCCATCGCGACCGCCGCCTTCGTGTTGCTGACGCGCTCCTCCGTGTCCCGGCTGGACGCAAACTGCCAGAGGTCAACCGCCGTCCGCTCTTTCTTGACGCGGTAGGCGTGGTTGCGGTCCAACGGTGTGCGGGGGGTATCCTTCTCCGCCACCGTGAATCCCATCGCCGCCAACACTTCGTCACTCAGCGGAATATCAGACGGAAGGTGAACGTAGAAGTCCTCGCTCCCGCGCGCCATCAGCGCCTCGTAGGCTTGGCGTTTCCAGGCGTCGTGCTGAACTTTCACCGCGAGACTCGTGAACGAAAGGCGGGTGGAACTGGTGCTTGAAATGTCCCGGGCCTCGTCCGCGCGAAGCTCGTGCGTCGCCGCCTGGGCAACCTCGGCGCTCGAAAGCACGAGAATGCGCTGGAGCAAATCCAGGACGGTGCGCAGGCAGGCAATGAGTTCCGCCACGTTCCCCTTCGGAATGTTGAACGACTGGACGGCATCGGCTACCCGGTTCTGGCCGCGGAATGCCTTTTTCGCCGAGAAACCCATGATGTTCAGCCCGACGTAGAGGTCGGAGCCGATGTTCTTGACCCGATTGGACGTATCCGTAGTCAGTTGGTCCTCGTCCACCAACGTCAGGTTGGCGAGGTTCTGTTTGGCGGTCAGAACGATCTGGGTGAGGATGTTCGTCACCAGATGCTCGAAAGGCAAAACCTCCATCGCCAGGCTGGTGTTTTGCGCGCGGCTTTCGTCTGCGTCGTACCCCCAGTACAGGACTGGCTCATACTCCACTGGGGCGGCGTACAGATAGGTCGCCCCGTCTCCCGCCAGCACGAATCGGAACCAAACCGGGTGCGGATACGTGCCCAAACCGTTGTCCTTCGGGACCAGACATTCCCAGTGCTCCGTAACCAGCACGCCGGAGTCCATCTTGTCCGAACCGTAGTATTGCGTGGCGATCTGCTTCTCGCGGTCGCTGCTGCTGATCCCCAGACCGACCTCGGCAACAAGTGCGGCGCCACCCGCCGTCGGCTCTGGGGGTGTCTGATATATCGGGATGGTCAGCTTGCACGCCGAATAGACCGTGCTGAAAAAGAGCGTGTTGCCCGAGATCAAATCGGCAGTTCCGAATGACACCGCGCTCTTGTTCCAATAGTTGCCGTTGAAAATGTCGCTGTAGCGGCAGATGCGCCAGTAGCCGGCAAACTCGCACCCCGTCCCGTAGTTGTAGGTGTCCTTGCCGTGCGCCCGGTCCCAATACATCCGCGTCGGGTGCGGCAGATGGTAACGCAATCCTTCGGCGGTCGTATCAGTGATTTCCTCCCCAACGCTCGCCGGGTCGCCATTGTCGTTCTCGCGCTTCAGCGCCACGTCCGTTTCGTCCGCGCTCTTGAGTTGCTCGACGGTCCACCATTCCTCCTTGGGAAACTGAAGGCAGAACCCGTAGTTCAGCATCTTCAACACCGCCTGCTTCGCCACGTCAAACCAACCACATTGGTTTGCCATCAGCCGGACCCGGTCGGTGATCGTCTCGCACTTAACGCGCAGCGGCGTTGTCTGCTTGATGGGTTCGTAACGGAAAAAGAAGTCTTGAAGATCGGAGACGATCTTCGCCCATCGGATGATGACCACCGACCGGACGAGTGGCACCAGCACTTCGAGGAACGCCGGCATGTTCACCCGGCGCTTGACGACCTTGCCGTCCTTGTCCTTTTCTTCCGTGATGAAATCCATGAGTCCCCACGATTTGAACTGCTGGTAAATGCCTTCCTCGGTTGGGTTGCTGTCCTTCAGCGACAACAAAAGCGCGGGATTGATCTGCTTGAACGGCTGATCCCAGACTTGGTCCAGCACGTAGAACGGCTTGTAGTCCGCCAAGTTCCGGGCCATGCCCTCCTGAATCCTGGACCGGTGCCGCTGGTGCATGGTCGCGCGCTTCGCCGCCGCGCCTTTCTCCGCATCCGTCAGTTCGGTGCCCGCCGAGGACCAAAACTTCGGATCCCCCGCGAGCCACTTTTTCAGGTTCTCGGGTGTACAGCCATGCTTGGCCAACAGGTCCAGGTCAACCATGCTATTCTCCGTCCTTGTCGCGCGTGAGATACTCCCGCGGGGTCATCTTCTTCCTCGGGGCTGGCTTGGCGGGTGTCGGTTTGGCCTTGGAGAACGTGTCCACGCTGCAACGCGCGCCCTCGTCGCCCATCTCCACCACCTTGCCCGTCATGGTCATCATGTCGCCGACCTTGAAATCGTCGTGCTTGGGATGCCCCTTCGGAACCGTGAAGCTGATGGCCGTCGGGGCCTCTGGTTTCTTTGTATCGTCTGCCATGACCCCGCTTTTACGCTTGCAAGGGGGGGAAAGCAATAACATTTTAGCAGAACCATGCCACTCAACGACCAAGGCTTCTGGGTTCCTGATCTGTTTGGAAAACAACTCGAAGTCTTTAACAGCACCGCCCGGGCGCTGCTCGTCTCGGGTAATCGCCTTGCGGCCAAGTCGGTCGCTGTCCTCAATAAAATCTGCCGCCACCTGTGGGATGTCCCGGACGCTCGCGTGGCGATCTTCGCGCGCATCCTCAAACATTCCAAGGACGCCGGCCAATGGAAAAACCTCGAACAGCGGGTGCTTCCCCAGTGGATCGGATCGGGAATCGGGATGCGATTCACCACCCAAAACCGCTACTCAAAAGACTGGGGCATCGTGACCGACGGCCAGACGCGCACGAGCTATTTCAGGGTAACAAACCGCCACGGCGGGGAGAGCACCTGCCTACTGTACAGCTTGGACGACGAGAACGAGGCCGAACTCCGATTGCGCGACGCGGAATTCAGCATGATCTACTTTTCCGAACTGTCGAACTTCAAAACCAAAGATGTCCTCAGTTTGGGCCTTCCCTGTCTGCGAATGCAGGGCCTCCGCTACGACCAGCAACAATGGATCGCCGACACCAATCCGGCGGAGGAGATGGAGGCGTCGTGGATTTATCAGACTTGGTATGTTCTGCGGACTCAGCCGTATGCGGAATATGCCGAGGAGCAGTCCAAGTTGAAAGTGGAAGCCTTGGACGAAAAAGCGTTCACGACCCTACAGTCGAACTTGGGATTGGTCGAGATGTTCGCGAAGGAGAACATCAAGTTGGCGCCCGAGCAACTGGCCGAACTCCTCCAACTGTACCCGCCCGGCTCCGAGGAGTACCTCCGGTTTGTGGTGGGCACTTGGAATTCTGGAGTCGGAGGCGACTCGTCGAATCTCCTGCGCAGGTATTTCCGGCCCAACGTGCATCTGATTGGTTCCTGTGAGGGCGGCGACGAAAGCCAATGGGAATTCGCGTTGCCGACCCTCAACTGCGTCGAACTGGTAACAGGCTGGGATCCCGGAGCCATCAACCATGCGTGCGCCATCCTTGAGAAGCAGATCAAAGAGCAGTACATCCCGGCCAAGAAAATCACGGTCCACAAGAGCTATTTCACCCTGCTCGACGAATGCGTAACGCTTGACGAAACCGTGTCGCTGGATGAGTTCACCCAAATGGTCATGGACAAGGTCGAAGAACTGGAACGCACGCTCGGCAGGGAATTGAACCTGAGCCGGAACTGGGTGGACCCGACGGCCTTGACGCACTACAACGCCGCTACCAACACGTATCCGGCGCTCGTCATTCAGGCCGCTTCCGACGGCAAGGTCGCCTTGGAACCGTCAACGTCGAAGCGGCACTACGTCGCCTTTCGGTTGCAACTGCTCCGTCAGCTTTTGGCCCAAGACAGGCTGAAGATTTCCGCGCACTGCGAGTTCACAATCCGCATGTTGAAAGAACTCCGGCGAGGCAAAAACCGCGGCGAAACGGTCTGGTTGGGGGACAAAAACAAGCACATCTTCGACGCGCTCACCTACGCGCTTTTGGAGGAATGCAAAGAGGAACTGGACCTCGACATCGTGACCCGAACTGGAAAGCGAACGCCAGGCGGTCTATTCGTTTCCGTGCGATAGAGTTCTCAGCACATCCCCCTGAAGCCTTGCCATCATCCGGCGTTGCGATGCCGTCATCGTCCTGAGATACGCCTTCGACCGACGGTTCCTGAAATACATGGAGGTCCGGGGTTTCAGCAGGTCTATCCCGCACGCTGCCGCATAGCGCGCGATTGTCCCGGCCGGAACTTCGTCCCAGGCATCGAGGCTGGCGAGCTTTGAAATGTAACTCCCGCTCAATCCAGCACGCCGAGCGAGTTCATTGTTGGGCACCCAATACAGCCCGTCGCGCGACCTGGCCATCAGGCGGAGCAGCTTCGGGCTGGTCTTGTTGAGCCGCGCGAGCCAGGCTGATTGGGTTCTCGCCGCCATGCGTTACCTGTTGGTTTTGTGCGACAGCCCATCAACCACCTTCTCCAGATACCGCCAACGCCGCAGGGCTGAGCCGTGCAACGGTTCCTTCCAGGCGATGAACCGTTTTATCTCAGTCCACACCCGGCGCGGCCAGCGCGACGTGATCCGCTCGACACGCGCTTGAATGGGGTCTGCGGAGGGGGTGTTCATCCCGTGTACTTTAGACGTTGCCCGGCGATGAGAACCTGCCGTGGCGCTTTACGCCGGCGCAGGGAATGATCTTGGCGCGGCTTCGATTTCCGCCCGAACTCCCAGACGTGCAGCACCGTTTCGAGGTAATAGACCACGTCGTTAAACGCCCACGCCGGGCTGGTGCGTTTTAGTTCCTCCAGCCGCCGCCCCAGGTACCGGGCCAGGTTGAGCATGTCCCCAGTCTGCCGCTTCAACAGCGTGATTTCGTGGGCCTGGGTCATCGGATTGGCAGAGGCACGCTCGGCACGCCCCTATCGGCGGCGTCCTCGTCCACGTATTCTTGGGC
>JBAZRU010000048.1:0-17253 GCA_041662805.1 Candidatus Hydrogenedentales bacterium
GTTCGGACTCAATCCCTATTTCTGAGACGTCTTCACGGCGTTGTGTTGGAAGCCTGCCTTGCATTCGCCTGTTGCTTTGCCGGGTGATTGCTTCGCATATCCATGTGTATTACCATGCGGCGCTTGTTGCCAAAGGGGGTTCTATGCGCATCATCGCGGTTTGCCTGATGGGGTTCTGTTTGGCGGCCATGGCGGAGGAACCGCCGATCAGTCCAGGTGAAGCCGACTGGCGTTTTGTTGACGCCTTGGCTGCGCCGATGGTGTGGCATCCGCACTGGACGCGTACAACAAAAGCTGACAACGAAGTGAGTCTCAAGGACGGCGTCCAGGTAGTCTCGGGGTTTCCAGATGCGGACGGCGTTCTTGAGACCGCTTACAACGATTTGAACAGGTTCTTTGCAGCAGCCAGTTTGCCTGCGGGCGGGCCTTTCCGCATTGTCACGGAACGTGTTCCAACACCGAAGCCCGAAACCTTCCGCATGGCTGTCTCCGAAGGCGAATGCCGTATTCAGGCGAATGACTCCGAGGGCATACGCCGGGGCATCTACTACCTTGAAGACGATCTCATGCGCGCCGATGGCCCATTCCTCGCAATCGGCGAGACGCAACGTTCGCCGTTTGTCCACACGCGCATTTCGCGCTGCTTCTTTGGGCCGATCAAGCGTCCGCCGATGAACCGAGACGAACTGCTCGATGACGTGGACTACTATCCGGACGGATACCTGAACCGGCTGGCGCATGACGGTGTGAACGGGCTGTGGCTGACAATCGAGTTCAAGGACTTTTGCAAGACTTCGCTGATGGCCGAGAGCGGTCCTGACCGGGATCGGCGTTTGGAGAAGCTCCGCAAGACCGTGGCGAAATGCCGGCGGTATGGAATCAAGATCTTCCTCTTCTGCATCGAACCGGCCGCGATGACGCCCGGCAATCCGCTCTTGATCGCACACCCGGAATTGGGCGGAGCGACACTCGGTGATTCCAGCCGCTTGTTCTGCCCGTTCTCCGATGCGGCGCAGACGTACTTGCGCGAGGCCCTGCACGACGTCTTCTCCCAAGTGCCCGGCCTCGGCGGGCTTATCAACATCAGCTATGGCGAATCGCCGACGACGTGTCTGAGCGGAGCCGATGCCGACTGGCATATCAACTGTCCCACCTGCTCCGGCAAACAGCCGTGGGAAGTCCTCAGCGCCGCGCTGTCGGCGATGGAGCGCGGCATGCATGAGGCCGCTCCGGACGCCAAGCTCATTTCATGGTTATACGTTCCAGAGAGCGGACCTGGCACGACACTGCCGACCGTCGAGCCACTCAACGAGATTGCCCGGCATACGCCGCCCGGAGTCATCGTGCAGTACAACTTCGAGTCGGGCGGACGCAAACTCCAACTCGGAAAGGAGCGGCTTACGAGCGACTATTGGCTCTCGTATGTCGGCCCAAGCGACGCGTTCAAGGGCATCGCCTCCGCGGTTTCCGCTGCGGGCGGCGCCGAGATGGGCGCCAAGATCCAGGTTTGCTGCTCGCACGAGGTGGCCTCTGCCCCGTACGTTCCCGTCCCCAGCCAACTCTATCGCAAGTACCGCGAAATGCGCGCCCTGGGCGTAACGTCGGTTATGCAGTGTTGGTATTTCGGCAACATGCCGTCGATCATGAACCGCGCCGCCGCGAGCGAGTTGCCGTTTGCGGCGGATGGCGTAAGCGAGGACGAGTTCCTCTTGAATCTCGCCCGCCGGGATTGGGGCCTCGTCAACGCTCCGCAGGTTGTGCAGGCATGGCGTTTGTTTGCGGAAGCGTACGACAACTATCCGGTCACCAATCCATTTCAGTTCTACGGCCCCGTGGCCGACGGTGTTGTGTGGCCCCTCCACCTGAAACCCGCCCACCGCGTGCTTGGACCAACATGGCGGCTTGACTACCCGATTTCCGGCGACCGTATCGGCGAGTGTTTCTCCGGGACGCACACCTATCCCGAAGTGCTCGAACTCTGCCGGAACATGTCCGAGATATGGAAGCGCGGGCTCGATATTCTGGGCGCATTGAAGACGGACTATGCGCTCGAACCAGAGCGCCTGATGGACATTTCCAACGCGGAAGCGTTAGGAATCCAGTTCCGCTCGGGCTACAACATCCTTCGCTTCTATGACCTGCGCGAGCAACTTCTCTACGGCCCGGTCGAATCGAAGAGCGCGATTCTCCGGGAACTGCGCTCCGTCGTCGACGATGAAATTAAGAACTCGACCGATATGGCAGCCCTGTGCGAAGGAAACGCCTTCCTTGGATTCCACGCCGAGGCCGAGGGTTACAAGTATTTCCCAGCGAAACTCCAATGGCGCGTCAACCTGTTGCGCGAATTACTCGATACGGAGTTTGTCGTAGCGGAACGTGCCGTGGCCGCGGGCGAGGACGTCTTCCCTTCGCTTTCCGGAAAAGCCGATGCCCCTCTGGTCTACCAGTGCCGTCCCGCGCCCGAAACTTTTGCATCGGGATGGCGCACCGATGCCGCATGGCTGGCTCTGTCGCGGGATCCAAACGTTGTGAAGAGCCCGCTCACTCCGAACGATCCCGCGACCTCGTGGCAGGCCGCACATGACGGCGAAGCGCTTTACCTGAATATCGAATGCGCCATGTCGGAACCCGCGCGACCGCTATCTGCCGCCCTCCATATCCAGTCGTCCCACATCTATCCTCGCCGGACGTTCCAACTCGACGAGAACGGCAAACGCAACGTACAGCTGGCCTGGCGGTCTCCGGGAAAGAAATGGGAGTCAGAAGCGTCGACTAGCGACGGACGCCGCACGTTCCGATTTTGCATCCCCTTCGATGAGTTTGACGGTGAGTTCGACCCGTCACGTCCGATGTGCATCAACGTCAAGGTCCAGTCGACGGTCCCCAACGGTGCCACTCCCCTCGCGCAAACGTGGGCGCCTCTCTCCCCGGTGCCTCCAATGAACCGGATTGGTTACGGCACGGAGGATCCCAAGGAGATGGGCTGGCTACGGCTCGAGCAGTAGCAGATCTGGAGACTTCGGGGACCTCGCAGCACGAAGGAAGCCTGCGTTACGGAGAACAGTCATCGTTCGCCGACAGGCTCCTTGCGCGCGGTGCGCACACGACAATGCTCATCTCATTACCCTGTTGTGGCATGCTCTCCCGATCTTGCCACATTGACCAAAACGGTTCGGTCAGCGTCTTATATCCGAAAGACGGAGAAGGACTACCCCGCATATTTCACCGGCGCTTGGCTGCGCCGGGGAAATATGCTCACGTGCAAGACTCTAGGGCAACTTGCGGGAGACAGACGCGTTGCAGAACGACGATGAGTTGGTTCGCCGGGTTCTTGAAGGCGACGCCACGGCATTTGAACCCCTCGTGACGAAGTACCAGGGGATGGTCTACGCCATGGCGCGTTCCGAGTTGAAGGACCACGAGGACGCCCAAGATGTCTGTCAGGAAACGTTCATCCGCGCGTATCGTGGTCTGCCGGGGCTCCGGAACCGGCAGGCATTTGCTCCCTGGCTGTTCACTATCGTCAGACGCGCGTGCACTGACTTTCTCCGAGGGAGGCTGAGAATGCGTCAAAGGGAGACATCCATCGAAACGTGTCCGCCCGCAAGTGTGCCCGCGACGGATCCGCGGTCCGAATTGGCTTCTCGGGAAGACGCGGAAGCGCTATGGCGTCTGGTCGGCAAGCTGGACGTGCGGAGCCGCGAAGTCTTGCTGCTTCACTACGGCGAGGGAATGAAGGTTCACGAGATCGCCGACTTGGCGAACCTTGGCGACAGCACGGTCAAGATGCGTCTTGCGAAGGCACGGGCGCTTCTCGGAGAACGCGTTGGCGCGTTGAAGGGCGCCCTCGCGGCCGTACCCGTGTCGGACCTCTCTTCCGGCGTGATGCAGACGATCAAGGCTTCGGGGCCGCTGAAACTGGCGACGGCGGGAACGGCCTTCATATGGGGACCCCTTCTCGTCTGGAGCCTCTTCCTCGGTTGGCTTCTGGGGCGCGATGTGGAACGGCTTCGCGGCCAGGTTCCCGCCGCGCTACTTCGGAAGGCCCGTATCCTCATCTGGTGCGGCGTCCTGTTCTTCCCCGCCTATATGGGAGTCATGACGCTCGCACGGAGAGGAGGGGTCTCGCCGTATTGGGTTGTGATTCCGTTTCTCCTGATGCCCCTCTTCGGATGCTACATATTCTTGAAGAATCTTCTCGCGTTCGGCACTCGCCGCACGAAGATCAAGGCCATGAGTTATTGGGCATTCGCCATCCTTGTCATCGTGTTCTTCGCTGTCGCGCCCGATCCACAACTCAAGTTTCTCGCCCTCGGACTCCTCTTCGCGTCCCAGGGACTCTCCATGGAAACAGATAATCGAAACGGTCTTGTCGGCGCCGTGCACGGAAGTTGGCTCTGGGGAGCCTTGAATTGCGGACACCAAACCGGGCGCGCGGGCGAGGATTTGTCGGAACACGACATCCGCAAGTGGCTGTCGCTTCTGTTCCAGTGGGGCGTCGTCATGGCGCCCCTTCGAATGAAAGACGCCGGAGTCTCCGTGTGTCTACGCGTGAGAAACCCTTGGCGGGCATGGGCGCCATGGCTGTCGCATTCGCGGCTGAGGGTCTCACGCTCCGGCGACGTCTCGTGCGAAGTCGTGCCTGCCGACTACGTTGCCTTGTTTGCGGGTGAAGACGCTCCACAACTTCCCGGCCGCAGAGAACTGCAAGAGCGCCTCGGCCAAGCGTTCACGGCGTCGCTCCGTGCGTTCACAGAATCCGAACTGGAAGCCGCCACACCTCTGGGGCTGCGCCGTTCAGAGGAAAGTGCGCGGATGCCCAACTACATGCTCCTCATCCGGTACGTCGTGCCGGCGATGGGACTGCTGATGGTTCTGCTCTCCTTGTATGAGCTGCTTTTCGAGGCATAGCAGTCGAGAGCCACACCGGTCTTCTCGATGCGGCACATGAAGAACCCAAGGAGGAGCGAGAAGAGGAGACCTTTGGTCGGAAGAGTGGCATGGTCTGGAAACCACGCCACAACAAGTATTGCTCCAGTCGACATCGCCCGACGGCGCAAGCCCCCTCGTGCAAACGTGGGCTCCCCTTTCCCCGACACCTCTGAGGTTCCGCCTTGGTTACGGCGAGGAGAACCCCAACGAAATGGGCTGGTTGCGGCTCGAAAAATAGAAAGTCCTGGGAGTCTCGGAAACTCCCAGGACTGAACCTTCAGGTGTCTGCGGAAAAGCGCTGCTGTCTATACCTTCCACGGGGCGCGGTAATCGCGCGTTAGCCATTCCGGATTGCCGCCACCTTTCGCGAAACGCATGCGCTTGGGCTTCCACTTGATGACGGAGTGGTTGTAGTACGCCTGGTTCATCAAGTGGCAGCAAATGGCGCTGCGGCCGCCGACTTCTTCGCAGGTGATCGGCTTGGTGCGTGCTTTGACGCAATCCAGGAAGTTCTTCAGGTGGTTGTCGCTTTGGTAGAGCTTGACCTTCACGTCTTTCAGGTACTCTTTCTCGACCTGCTGAAGTGTCGCTGCCAGGGAACCGTCCGCGCGGTCGACGAAGCCCGCTACTTTCTTGCCGTCGCGGATGAACTCGAATTGGCCCCGGTTGACCTTGATCTCGCCTTCGCTTCCGAAGAAGTCCGCGCCAAAGCCGTTGACATGGATGACTCTGACGCCGTTAGCGTAGTGAAGGACGGC
This sequence comes from Candidatus Hydrogenedentales bacterium, assembly GCA_041662805.1. Lineage (GTDB taxonomy): Bacteria > Hydrogenedentota > Hydrogenedentia > Hydrogenedentales > SLHB01 > JAIBAQ01. The sequence goes on from JBAZRU010000048.1 coordinate 5,691, forward strand.
CCCGTTCTTCGCTTGGGGATCGTCGGGCGGATGGGCCTCCGTCGGCCCGCTATCGTCCATACCCAAGCCCCATTGCGCGATATCGATGTGGTGGGCGCCCCAGTCGCATACCATGCCGCCGCCGTACTCTTTGTAGTTGCGCCAATCGGGGAAGTGATCATGGATGCCTCGAGGGCTGAGCACCGAGCTGTACGGGCGCATCGGCCCCGGACCGATCCACATATCCCAATCCAACCCGGGTTCCATAGGCTCTTCGGGCAAATCGCAGGGAACCCCGGGAGGGCCGAAGCTGCATTCGACGCGGTCGATCTTTCCGATGGCGCCGTTCCGAACCAGTTCGCAGGCGATACGGAACTCGCTCATCGAGCGTTGCATCGACCCGGTCTGCAGGACGCGCTTGTTGGCTTTCACCGCGTCAATGACGGAGATGGCCTCGTGAATATTGTGCGTCAACGGCTTTTCGCAATAGACGTCTTTGCCCGATTGGAGCGCCGCGATGGTGGGAATGGCGTGCCAATGATCAGGGGTGGCTATGCACACTGCGTTTATGTCGTCCCGCGCGATGATCTCTCTGAAGTCGTTGTAGGCTTGGCAGTCGGCGGAACCAAGCTCCGGCTTCTGTGTGTAAAATTCGTTCACCGTCTTTTGGGCGGCTTCGCGGCGAGTCGTGTCGACATCGCACACGGCGACGACACGGACTTCCTTGAACTGCAAGAAGGTGCCGAGCAGATGCTTGCTCTGTTTTCCCATTCCTATGAATCCCATCACGATTCGATCATTTGGCTGGACTTCGGCGCTCCAGACCTTGGACGGCAGAATAAAGGGAGCGGCTGAAATTGCAGCAATCTTCTTGAGGAATGATCGACGAGTGGTATTCATAGGTGCTTTTTCCTTACGCCGTGAACATGGGTTTCATGGAAACAGTATCTTACGAAAGGAGGCCCGATCACAAAATTCGCGTGAGGCTCAGTTTGGCATGAGTTCAATGCAGAGGACGCTAAGGGAACGAGGAGAACTTGAACGCAGCTTCCGAATGACATGAAATAGACTCTTGCAGCAATATCCCTGTAGTCCGAAATTGTAGTTCGCATTTCCAAGGAGCAACCGATGAATCGCACCCATTTTCCCTTCTGGCTTCTGGCCGCCGTGCTCGTCTTTGGCCTGTCAGAATCCCGAAGTTGGGCCGCGGAAGCACAGCAGGGAACGGTGTTTCGCGTTCAGGATTTTGGCGCGGTTGGAGACGGGACCACACTGAATACGGCGGCTATTCAGAAGGCCATTGATGCGTGCAGCGTATCCGGCGGGGGAAGCGTATCCTTTTCGCCGGGCGTGTATCTCTCCGGGACCGTGTTCTTGAAGGACCATGTTCGCCTGGTATTGGAGGCGAATGCCGTACTGCGCGGTAGCGCTCGGCCGGAAGACTATCCGCCAATAACGCGCAAGTCCGCTGCCGGCGACGCGGCATTCGCCAGTGCGCCTTTCAGTGGCGGCGGCTTTCTCCTCTACGGTGAAGGCGTCCGAAACGTCTCGATTGAAGGCCGAGGCACAATCGACGGCCAAGGCTCGGAGTTCTGGTTCAAGGAAATGCTCTCCGCGATGGTCAGAATGCCGATGCCCAACCGCCCGCGGGCGCTCATCTGTTTGGTGAAGAGCGAGTCGTTGCTGTTCAGAGAGGTGACCCTGCTCAACTCGCCTTGCTACACCCTTTGGACCATTGGCTGCGACAACGTTACTGTGGACGGCATTGCCATCCGCAATCCTCACGACGGGCCCAATACCGACGGAATCGACATCGACTGCTCCAGCAATGTTCGCATCGCCAACTGCTTTGTCGAAGGCGGCGACGACGCCATCGCCATCAAGAGCGACGCGGGACTTCTCGGCGAGGACAAGCCGTGCGAAAACATCACGGTGACCAATTGCGTTCTTTGCTCCGTGCCGGCATGCGGCGTACGGATTGGCTATGAGGGCGATTCCATCATCCGAAACTGCACGTTCAGCAACCTGACGATCTTCGACACGGACATTGGACTCGACATCATCAGCATCCTTCCGGGGCGGCCCAATATTCTCAAGGGGACGCGTTGCGAAAACATTACCTTCGACAACATCACGATGCGGAACGTGAATCAGGCAATCTACTTCTGGATGGGCAACGAGACGGGCGCGGAGTCGCAGGTGCATCTGAAGAATATCCTCGTGTCGAATGTCATCGCCCAGTCGCGATACGGAAGCTACGTCGGCGGCTTCGACAAGAAGCATTGCGAGAATGTGACGCTCTCCAACATCCAATTCATCTTGACCGGCGATATGCCGAAGGATGCCGCCCCTGCCGTCAGCGGCGTCTGGGGCGCCGCCACGAATCCGTATGCGCTCTATTGCGCGCGCGTTGACGGTTTGCGAATTCGAGACGTGGACATCGATCTGCGGGAGGCGCGCGGCGCGTGGCAATACGGCGTGTTCTGCAACGAAGTGAGCGATGCCGACCTGCGCGGCGTCCGCACCCGCGGCCTTGCCGCGCTGTCCGCGCAAGCCGCAATCGGTCTCAAGAAGACGAACGCCAGCATTCGCGACTGCGATGCCGAGCCGAGTGTCCCGATGTTTCTGCATGCCGTGGACGGTTCACGCGCTTTCGTGTCCGGTTGCGACGTGAGCCGAGCCGTGAAGAGCACGGCAATGGACGAAACCAGTACGATTGACCCACTTGGCGCGGGAGCGACTCCCGCACCTTGAGCCATCGCGCGTCCATGCGAGGCGCGGAGACCATGAAATGAACAACACGTCTGATGGGGGGATATGATGAATAGCAGGTCTTATCGGATTGTCTCGGGATTTGCACTCGCCGCCAGCCTCAGTCTACTCCTGGCCACTGCGTGCCATGCCGCCGATCCCATCAATATCGGTGGCGGCGTCGAGCTGATAGTCGATGACTATCTGATCGAGTCTCTCACGGGCAATGCTGAACTGCGACTCAACCACCCCGTGCCGCGCGAGGTGGCCATTGTGCACGACGCGCCGTGGGAAGGTAACAACTGCTGTTACCACACGGTCATCCGCGACGGCGGTGTCTATCGCATGTACTACCGTGGCTCGGGACTTGAGGTCAGCGGGAAGAACCTGAACGACACGCACCCTTCCGTGACCTGTTACGCCGAGAGCCCAGACGGCATTCATTGGAGCAAACCGAAGCTGGGACTGCATGACTTTGCGGGGTCAACCCAGAACAACATCATCCTACTTGGCGCGGGAACGCACAATTTCTGTCCCATGCTCGATGCCAATCCGGCATGTCCCCCGGAGTCGAAGTTCAAGGCCCTGGCCGGACTCGATGATGGGCTTCACGCATATCAATCGGCCGACGGCGTGCATTGGGCGCTGATGCAGGAAGGCGCGGTGATGACCAAGGGCGCCTTTGATTCGCAGAACCTGGCATTCTGGGATCCGGTCAAGCAGGAGTATCGCACCTATATCCGGGACTTTCGCGAGGGCGCCGAACCCGGCCGCGATATCAAAACCGCCACCTCGCCGGACTTCATCCAGTGGACAGAGCTTGCCTTTGTCGATTACGTCGACGGACGTAAGACCGAGCTGTACACGAGCCAGCTCATTCCCTACTACCGCGCGCCAGGTCTGCTGGTCGGTTTTCCCACTCGCTATCTTGTGGGCCGGGGTTTGCTGACGCCTTTAAACGAACTCATCGCGGGCCCCGAGGCGCGTTGCGGCAACGACTATACGGACGTCGGTTTCATGAGCAGCCGCAACCGGCAGACCATGCACGTCTGGCCCGAGGCGCTTATCCGCCCCGGAGCGAACATGCAGGGGCACTGGATGTACGGCTTTGGCTACCAAGCGTGGGGACTTGTCGAGACGCAGATGGAACTCCCCGACGAACCCCTCCTGAAACTCATGGGCGACGGCAACACGATGGAGTTGTCGCTCTACGTGCGCGAGGGAGGATGGGTGGGTCCTTCATGCCGCATGCGCCGCTACACCGTTCGCATCGACGGATTCGCGTCTGCCGGCGCCCCGATGAGCGGCGGCGAGATGGTGACCAAACCGTTTGTGTTCCAAGGCAGCCAACTCGTCATCAACTTCGCCTCGTCCGCGGGCGGAAGCGTTCGTGCCGAGCTTCAGGATATGGCGGGGCAACCCATCCCCGGTTTCACGCTTGCCGATAGCCCGATCCTCTTCGGCAATACGATCCGGCAGGTTGTAGACTGGAACGGAGACGCGCAGTTGGGCACCCTCGCTGGTCAGTCTGTCCGGCTGCGCTTCGAACTCAAGGATGCGGACCTCTACTCGTTTCAATTTGTGACGGGCGCATGAACGGCGAAGGAGCGCGTTGTCTAGGGCTTTGACAGCAAGGCTTCGAGGTTGCGCTTTGCGTCGAGTTGATTGGGGTCGAGCCGCAGCGCCTCTCGGAATTGGGCAATGGCGTCGTCCCGGTGATTTGAGTTTGCCAGCGCGCTTCCAAAGTTGTTGCGCAGCGCGGCATTCATGGGGAAGCGCCCAACGGCGCGGCCCAAGAAGTCCGCGGCTTCGGCGAACTTGCCTTGGGCTAGGAGTATGGCCCCGTAGTTCGAGTAGGCGTCGGGGTTGTCCGGTTCACGTTCCATGCACCGCTTCAAGAATGGGACCGCGTCATCGAATTTGCCTTGGCGCATCAGCGAGGAGGCGAGGTTATTCATTGCGGCGGCATCGTCGGGCCTCAGCGCAAGCGCCTGACGGAACGCAGTCTCCGCCTCGGGCAGGATGTTCGACTCGAGGTAGGCTCGGCCCAAGTCGTAGTGGTACCTGCTATCGTTTGAGCGAATGCGAATGGCTTCTTGCAGGTGAGGCATGGCCTCGCTATACGCCCCCCGATCAATCAGGACTTGGCCAAGGCCCCAATTGCAGATGTCGTTGTTCGCGGTCACGGAAAGCGCCCTGCGGAACAGGGTTTCCGAATCGCGCCAGAACCCCACTTGGCGGTGCGTTATCAGTGCCAGTACGAGCAAGGTCAGAAGTCCCAGGGCGGCAAGTGCGCGGCGCAGAATTTGTTTGGAGGCGGCGAAGTCCGCAAGTCCCCAAACGAGCATTGTGAAGACGCCCATCAGGGGAATGTAGGTATATCGGTCCGCAAGTCCCTGCGTGCCAACCTGGATGATGCCGATTACGGGAACAAGAGAACCGATATACCAGAACCAGCCGACCAGAAGGCTGGGGTGTTTCCAGGCAAAGACGACCGCGATTGCGGTCATCGCGAGCAATACGAGGGCAGCACCGCCCACCTGAAATGCCGTGAGCGTTCCCAAGGGATGTGGATAGTAGGCCGCGAGATGCAGCGGCCACAGTGTGTTGACGAGATAGAGCGCATACGAGTAGACGGCGTTCGAGAGACGCATCCCCAATGGCAGTGCATCCAGCGAGCTCACTGCATGCACACGATGCTGGATGAAAAGCGTAATCGCGGAGAACAAGGCAACGATGGCGAGCATGGGTAGTTTTTCAATCGCCAGCCAAATTGCCTGCAGGCCCCATGAGCGTCCGGGCCGCGCTCTGGGTTCGAACCTGCCCAAGGGCCAGAAATCGAGAAGCAGCAGGATGCACGGCAAAGTCACGAGCATGGGCTTGGCAAGCAGCCCGAGGGTGAGCGCCAGGCAAGCCAGCGCGTACTCGCGAACGCGCTTCCGCTCCACGTAGGTCGCGTACGCCCATATGGTTAGAAGCCAGAACAGGGTGCTCAGGACGTCTTTTCGCTCGGAAACCCACGCTACGGACTCGACGTGTATTGGATGCAGGGCAAATAGGGCCGCCACAAACCAGCTTCTCCAGAATGCCCCTGTGAGCCGGTCAAGCAGGAGCAGCAGCAGGGCGGTGTTCATGAGGTGCAAGAGAACATTGGCCGCCAGGTGTTTCGGAGCATCCAAGCCCCACAAGGCGCAATCGGCGAGGTGGGTCAACCACGTCAGAGGTTGCCAAGCGCCTGAGTCGCCGTTCGTAAAGGCATACACAATGCCTTTCCACGTGAGACCTTGCTGGACCACCTTATTGTCGGTGACGTATAGCGAATCGTCGAAATTGACAAAGGCGTGATCCTTCACCTGCCAATACAAAGCGGCGGTGACAGCGAGCAAAGCCAATACCGAGAACGCTTTCCAGCGGGTCTCGGGTGAGTCTTTCGTTCCAGTCATTCCTTTTCCTTCGCGCGAACACTCACGAAAATACGCGGGAGACCCTTGCGAACGCAACTGTCCAGAAGGGCGAAGGGCGGCGTCAGTCCGGCCTAGCGTGAGCGAACGTAGTCTTGGGTGCGAATCGCGAATACCTATAAGGGTCTCCTCTTTTGTTGGGTACAGGGGGCCGCGTCCCAGTTCTTCGCGGGGGGGCACCCGTGCTTTCTTTTGACGATTCGAGGGGGGGGCCGCAGAGTGTGTTGGGATATCGGCGGACGGCCGGGGGAATATGAGATTCATCCACAGATGAGACCAATGAAGTGAGAGAACGCACATGCGTGCGAGGGATACTGCTAAATCCGTGGATCATGGGGGGGTCTACTCCTTTGTTTCGGACAGAGGGCTGCGTCCGATTCGCCGTAGGGGGTGTACCCTTGCATTCTCTTGACGGTTCAAGGGGGGTGTCTCGGCGTGGTTTGACGATTCAAGGGGGGCCTGGGTGCGTGGCGGAGTCTGGGCTCGGCGCGGAATTTTCCCGAAAGGGTTGGCAAGTCCAAGAAGAGATTGGGGTTAGCTGCGTTTGAGTTGCGTAAAGTCGGGCGGCAGGGCTGTGCCGCTTTATCGGAGCCCCCCTGACGATGAGTTGGGTAGCCGTGGTGTTGGTGCAGGGTTTTTCGTCGGGGAGGGAGTCTCTGTTGATGCGGGCGTTGCGTTGCAGTTCTTTCGAGTCGACGGCGGCGGTCCAGTTTTTGCGGCGGGACCGGGTGAAGCAGGTTCCGGAAATGGTATGTGTAGACATGGTTCAGGTCCTCTTGCGTTGTAACAGCTCCTATATATAGGGCGGAATGTTGCACTGTGGGGAGGCGAATCTTGGGGGGCTGCGAAGAGGAGACCTGCCGGTCAGGGGCGTGGCGCGGTCGGGGGGACCACGCCACAACGAGAAGGTGCGTCGCCTATTGACTGTCGCCATCATAATTTGAATCGACGAGCTCAGTATTTATGGTCTGGTCCGGATGCACCGTCCATTTCCCGTCCTTGGAGATGAGTCGTATATCGCCCTTGTCAGGATGCTCAATCCACACAATATGCTCCGAGTTTCCGATTCTCTTCTCGTGAGCGCTGACGATGAGGAGTCGATCTTCAAAGAAGACGCGAGACTGACCGGGTCGTCCCGGAGATGAAACAGCGGTCTCATCCCACCTTCCGTCCAGATCGTAATCCTTGTACGTGTAACGTGCGCCGTGTCCGTTTGGCAGGCACATCTCCATCACAAACTCGTCGGGCTTTCCGTCATTATCGTCGTCCAACGTCGACACGAGGATTGCGTCGTTCCAAAGACGTGCGTGGTAAATATCAGGCTCGCCGTCCCGATTCGTATCGAGCATTGTGTAGTGCAGAGGGAAGTTCATATCTTCTCGTGCGTCCACATTCCATGTATCGACCTTTCCGTCAGCATTCGTGTCTGTGGCGCTCTCGCGTACATGATTGAAGCTTTGCGGCATATCAAGATACGTATTCACCCCCTGGCGGGAGAGTCCCGCCACCTTTTCCGTGCGCTGAAATACCCACCTATTCCAGACCACGACTATGGCCTGATAAGCAATGAAACCTAGCATCAAAGCCAGCACAATCTTGACGACTCCCGTCAGTTTCCGTTTCGTCATGGTAACGCCGTGCCTTTGGCTGGAGCCGCTTCACGCAAACCGAGTTCCGTTTCGGCTTTCCCCCCTCCTGCGTTGGTCTCTGGCTCTGGCCAACCGGTGCGATCTTCCTGCCATCTCTGGTCAGTGCAAAGCACCCACGAGCCTTCACCTAATTCCACGCGAAGTCGTGACTCGTCCGTGTTTTGAATCCACGCAGTCAGCGGCGCTTCCGGCCTACGCTTTTCAACCGCGATTACGGGTAACACAAACGTGTTGTATACAAGAAACCACTGTTTAGTATGTTCGTCCATCTTCAGAAGCATAAGGTCCCAGTTACCATCCAGGTCAGAATCTTCATAGATCCGGATGGGTTCTTCGACGGACGGCTGAAAGCGAGTTCTCAGGCGGTCAGGTACACCATCCAGGTCGTAATCTGCCAAGACCATCACAGTCAAATCACCTGAGAAGCTCTCCCCCAACACGTCTGGAACGCTGTCGCCGTTGGTGTCTGTGAGGTGGTGGCAAAGGTCGAGTGGCCTATCCCTTCGTATGTGTATGAACCAATTGTCGATCTTTCCGTCCTTGTTTTCGTCTTCCAGGACCTCCTCAACATGATTTGGACTGAACATCGGCATCAACAGGGCAGCATTCTCGACCGTTTCGAATCCGATGAAGCTCTTCCAGTGCGTCAGCCGCGATTGGAACTTAAGGGTCGGCGCCAGATCCAAAAGAAACATCGCAATAACACCGAGGAGAACCGCGAGTACATACTTGGCTGTTGAGCGTCTCAATTTGCTCATAATGCGAACTGTAACTTGACCGGGAGAATCGCGGACAGACGACGACTTAGCGCCCTTTTCTCTTTCCGCCTTCGGTCTTGGTTTGCGGCCGCGCAGGTTGGGGCGCAGGGTGCGGCCGGGCAGGGATTCGAGGCGCCTGAGAAAGGCGCGCGTGCCGCATGGCCTGCCGGTGTTAGTCTGTCGTCGAGTTCGGGTAACGGCATCCTTGTCGTCCTCGTTGCGAAGCTAAACGGACCTGTCGTCTATGACTCCTTTCACAGGAGACTCGTTTGATAGTAGCGCTTCGGCTCGAAATCCACAATGGGCGGCGGGTCTCCGGGCCGGGGTGACGGCGAGCATGGACTGCGCAGTTGGCGAAGACGCCCGGCTGGCGCACGTAAGTGGCCGACGTTGGGTTTGGCCGAAGCCTTTGAGTTGTTCGCAGTCTACGGTTAACGCCGCGCCGCGCTCGGCGATCGCGGCGGCGCTGATTCTACGGTTAACCCCAAGACGCCCGGCTGCCGACAGGTGTGTCGGCGGAGAACGGGCTCTGCTGATGCAGGACTTCCGCAGCTCCTAATGGGGCGTCCTGAAAGGACGCGAGCGCTTTCACATAGGCACAACAAAGCATCGGCGACCCAATCTCTTGCACACCTTCAGTGTGCTCTTCGTTTGCTCTGTTACCCCGGGGTGCCGCATGTCGCGCGCGACATGCGGCACCCCGGGCTAGGGAATGCCGTGCATTCAGCACGGAAGAACGGGAAGGCCCGGGACAGTCCTGTCTCGTTGCGCGCGCTTGGGACAGTCCCGGTCTTCCGCTGCGGTCATTGGGGACAGTCCCGGTCTTCCGCTGTCTCTGGTCGCGACTTTGGCGATTTGACTGAAGCGGGACTTAAGGCTCACAGCACTGGTGGTTCGCTGTAGTCGATGTTGGGGTCACGAAGTCTTGGGGGTGGGATAAGAGCCGGCTGGAAGCCAGCGGTACAAATTCAAAGACCAAGCGATAGAATCCGCTGGTGGTTCGCTGCAATCGATGTTGGGTCACGATGCCCTGGGGATGGGATAAGAGCCGGCTGGAAGCCAGCGGTACAGTTTAAAAGACAGAGCGATAGAATCCACTGGTGGTTCGTTTCAACTGAGATTGGGGTCACGAAGGCCTGGGGGTGCGATAAGAGCCGGCTGGAAGCCAGCGGTACGAATTCAATGACCAAGCGATAGAATCCGCAGGCGGTTAGCGGCAATCGATGTTGGGTCACGATGCCCTGGGGGTGGGCCAAGAGCCGGCTGGAAGCCAGCGGTACGAATTCAATGACCAAGCGATAGAATCCGCAGGTGTTGGGTCACGAAGGCCTGGGGGTGCGATAGGAGCCGGCTGGAAGCCAGCGTTACAAATTCAAAGACCAAGCGCCTCAAATCTCAAGACCAAGCGTTACAGCTCGAAAAACCAAGCGCTGCCCATAAGTCGCAAGGCCAATCGATGCCTATAGGTCGAAAGGCCAATCGATAGAATTCTCTGGAAACTCCATCTGAGGCATGCCGCCTCAAATGGGACATGAGACGCGTCGATTTTGAGCGGGCCATGCCTGGCGTAACCCATGGATTTTGAATGACGTAGGGTGCTATGCTTCTCATTCCGTCCGCTTCCCGCGGAGCGGTATGAACTTTGCTATGCACCCGGAGGGGAACTCTGTTTCCGGGCGAACACCCACGATGCCAATCGCGACGGGTCTGTCCGGTAACGCCGGGCGACGTGTTCGTGGCGCAGGGTGGAAGCGCGCTAAACCGTTCAGGAGAGAGAAGATGATCAGGGCTGAGAAGCTGACGATGCATTATGGGCCTGTGGTGGCGCTCAAGGATGTGTCGTTCGAGGTCAAGCAGGGCGAAATCGTCGGCCTGTTGGGTCCGAACGGCGCAGGCAAGTCTACCACGATGAAGATTCTCACGACCTATCTTCATCCCACAAAGGGCACGGCCAAGGTAGGCGGCGTCGATGTAATCGGCGACCCGTTGGGCGTGCGCAAGATCATCGGGTATCTGCCCGAGATTTTGCCGTTGTATATGGACATGGAGGTGCGCGAGTACCTGGCCTTCGTGGCGAGGGCGCGCGGGATCGGCGGTTCGCGCCTGCGGGAGCGGACCGATGTCGTGCTCGAAGAGTGCGGCCTGCGGCCGATGTACCGCAAGGTGATTCGGGAGTTGTCGAAGGGGTACAAGCAACGCGTAGGCTTGGCTCAGGCCCTCATTCACGACCCGTCGATTATCATCCTCGACGAACCGACGTCGGGTCTGGACCCACACCAAATCCTGGAGATCCGCCACCTGATCAAGAACCTGGCCGCGGGCAAGACGGTGATTGTCTCGACGCACATTCTGCAGGAAGTCGAGGCCACGGCGGATCGCATCGTGATCATCAACCAGGGCCGCATCGTTGGAGACGGCACCTTGCCGGAGTTGCGCGATAAGGCCAAGCAGCAGGAACGCACGCGCGTGACCGTGGCGGGCGAACGCGCCGAACTTGAGCGCCTGCTGTCCGGAATGGAAGGGGCTCGCAAGGTTGAGTTTGTATCGCAAAAGGGGACTTACTCGACGTTTGTCGTCCACGGGAAGGTTGGAGCCGAGTTGTGGCGCGAGGTCGGTAAGCTGGCGCGTCTGAAGAATTGGGAAGTCCGTGAACTGTCCGATCATCCGTTGACGTTGGAAGAGACGTTCTTGCGGTTGACCGAACCCGCGACAGCCGGAGCCGCGAAGGAGGAAGTCGCGTAATGCAAAACATACTGACCATCATGCGCCGGGACCTGAGGGCGTTCTTCACGTCGCCAATCGGCTATATCTTCATGATCGTCTTCCTGGCGATCAGCGTTGGGTTGTACATCACGTCGTTCTTCACGTTCCCCGTGGCCGACATGCGGTCGTTCTTCGGGAACATCCCGCTGATCATGTGCGTGTTCATTCCCGCCGTGACGATGCGTGTCTGGGCCGAAGAGCG
>JBAZRU010000049.1:0-17219 GCA_041662805.1 Candidatus Hydrogenedentales bacterium
GCCCAATACCTGCTCGACCAGGGTTTCGCCGATGTGCGCCGTGAACGCATCATTGCTAAGGGCGACCTGATCGAACCGGCCGTCCCTGTGGGCAATGCCAAAATCGACAGCCTACAGCTCGCCGCGGGCGACGACGTGTGGGTCATTGCGAAGTCGGCAGACCTCAAGAAGGTCAAGCTCGTCGCCGAGCATCCGGAACGCCTGAAAGCCCCGCTGGACGCAGGAGCCGTTGCCGGAACCGTTAAGGTGGAACTCGAGGGCCAATCCATCGGAGAGTCCACACTGCTTGTGCCGACGGCCGTCGAAGAACCCGGCTGGCGCTGGAAACTCACCCACAGCGTTCTAGGCAGAGCCCGCCCATCCGAGCAGCAAGGCGGGTAAGCAGAGCTTCAACAGGCCAGGGTAGCCGAGTGAAATGAGACTGTGCGACGATAAGACGAATAACCAAGTGTTCAACGCATGCATTTTGCTCACGCATGAGAACGCGTTGCATTTTGTCGTCTGCCTGGAGAATAGCCTTGAAATGGACCCTGATGATTGGGAAGCCCACTACCATTTGTTCGACTTGGAATCGCGTCATGTTCGGGAGATCATGTTTCTGCCGTACGAGCAGTCGGACGCAGAGTCTTCTGAATGCCCTCCGCTAACACTGCGGTTGATCAAAGACTATGCTGGGGCGGTGAACAATCTGGGGCCGGAACTGCATCCAGGTCACGCAGAAGATGCGGCCAAGGAATGAGAATCGTCGACTTAGATCGTGAGCTTCAGTATGGCAGTATTAGCCTATTCATTACACGCGACGAGGCAGTGCGCTTCTTAGAACAGTTGCGCGGATTTCTTGATGCGGAGCCTGGGCCGCAATCTCGCGTTGATCTCGTAGACCGAAATGATGGTTCTAATGCCCAAGACTACCGGCCACGTACCATCGCTTTGATGAAGTACGACCCAAAACGCGGCGGGGCCGACGCGTGGCCGGATGGCTTCCGCCAGCTTGTGCTTGACGATGACGGCAAATTGTCGCAAGTTGGGCTTGGCGACATCTCTTCCGCAATAAACCCGTAGCGCTTATCTCTTCTCTTCTCGCCCGATAAGACCGATCTGTCGGATCCGACCGATCCGTCCTATTTCCATGCGTGAAAAAGACAAGCCCAGCCTCCACGAGTCTTGAGAAGAACTCCCTCCTACGAGGCTTCCTCCGGCGCGGCCGCCTTCAATGATTCGATGGCTTCGAAACGCGACGGGTGCTTGTAGATGTAGGACCCTGCGACGAGGACATTCGCGCCCGCTTGGACGACCGAGGCCACGGTGGACTCGTCGATGCCGCCATCCACTTGAAGATCCTTCTCGCCGATCATCGCGCGAATGTATTGGATTTTCCGCAGCATCTCGGGGATGAACTTCTGGCCGCCAAATCCTGGGTTCACGCTCATTACGAGAACCATGTCCAGGCTCTCGGTCAGAAACTCGATTTCTTCTTGCGAAGTCCCCGGATTAAGCGCGATGCCTGCCTTGCACCCGCAGTCCCTGATCTTGTTGAGGATGCGGTGCGGATGCGTCGCCGCTTCGACGTGAAACGAGATGATGTCGGCACCCGCATTTGCGAAGTCCTCGATGTAGGCGGCGGGGTCCGTGATCATCAAGTGAACGTCCAAAGGGACCGTGCAGTGCTCGCGAAGGCACGCCACGACCGGCGGGCCGATGGTGATATTCGGTGTGAAGTGGCCATCCATAACGTCGACGTGAATCCAGTCGGCGCCTGCTTCTATAACGGAAGCGATCTCCTCGCCCAACTTGCTGAAATCGCTGGAGAGAATCGACGGGGCAATACGTAGTGGGGGCACGTCAGGTATTTCCTCCGGTAGTGTCGTCATGATCCGTAATCTCGGGATCGGCATCGCCCACGTAGCGATACGTGCGGGCCTTCACCCCGTCCAAGAATACTTCCACCGTGATCTCGTCGCGGAAGCGAATCTTCTGATTCACCTTGCTTCCCGGATCGAGAACGGGCGGTTTGCCGTCTACATACTGCGCCCTTGGCGGGAAAATATTCTGCCTTTCGCCGTCTTTGGTGATGACGTCGATCCGCACTTCGCGCTGCATCCACGATTGAGGCACGGTATACGAAACCGTGACATCTCGCCAGGCACCTTCGATGGGTGCATCGCTTCGGATATCGAAATACACGCGCGTCCCTGGCGCGATGAGCGTGCCCGCGTCGGGCCGCTGCGCGATCACGACATTTGCCGGCGCGTCGGGCCTGTCGACGCGCACGGGAATCGCTTCCACGCCCAAGGGCTTCAGGGTCTTGAAAGCGTCGTCATGCGTCATGCCAATGAGGTCCGGCATGTACAGTTGCTGCCCTTGTCCGGGACCGCTGCTCACGAGAAGATTGATCTTCCCGTTCTCGGGGATGGGTTGGTCCGGAGGCGGATCCTGCGATATGACGGTGTTTGCCGGGAGCTTGTCCGCAATGCGTGAAATCTGCCCCTGCTGATACTTGGAACTTGCCAACTCCGCGATGGCCGCATCGAGCGATTTGCCGTGAAGATTCGGGGCCTTGGCGAACTCCGTACGGCTAACGGTCGGGTAGACTTTTCGCCCCGATCGCACAACTTTGCCTGCGGCCGGAGACTGATACATCACGAAGTTGGGCTGCCATTTCTCGCTCGTGCGAGGCGTTTGCTTGCCCATCTCAAGTCCGTTCGCGGCCAGAAGCGCGGCTGCCTCGGGCACGGGCTTGCCCGTGATGTCCGGCACCGTTACGCTGTTTGCCCCCTGCACGGCCTCGCTGAACACATAGTAGCCCGACGCAGCCATGATGCAGACAAAAAACGCGGTAGCAAACATCCAGCGAACGCACCACCACATGAAGCCGAATCCGAAGAGCGACGAACTCAGGACGCCTTGCGCAACCGCATCAAGAAGAAGCCGTCCATATTGTCGGCGTGGGGGAGAGTTCGGTACGTTCCGGTGCTTATTTTCCAAGGATTGAGCCATTCAGGTCCGTCTTCCAACACAACAGGTAACGAGGATTCGGCAAACGCGCGGACGTCCAGCGTCTCGTCGCGGGTGAACGTGCATACGGAATACACAATACGGCCGCCATTTTCGCAGAGATCGACTGCACTGCGCAATAAATCGCGCTGTACCGGCGCCATCCGCGCCGCGTCCTCCGGCTGCGCCCGCCACTTCAGGTCCGGGTGCCGGCGAAACGTGCCGTACCCCGTGCATGGAGCATCCAGCAATACGCCGTCGAAGCGCCTCGCATACGGGGCGATGCGCCCATCCGCGGCCACCATGCGAATGCCCGAGAGGCCGAGCCGCTCTACGTTTTCGCGGACCATTGCGAGCCTTTCGGGGTGCCCATCGGCGGCAACAATATTCAACTGGGAGTCGGCCAACTGCGCCAGGTGCGTTGTTTTCCCACCTGGCGCCGAACACACATCCAATACCCATTCCCCCGCTACCGGTTGCATCAAATGCGCGGCCAGCATCGAACCAGGGTCCTGAAGCATGTACTGACCCTGTAGGAAATGCTTCGATTTCAGCGCAGACCCCTTGAGCACCGTCAGCTCTTCCGGTATCCGCGTGACCTTCTCCACCAGGAGCTCGGCATGGGTGAGATATTTCGTAAGCTGCTTCACGGTGCATTTCGTCGTGTTTACGCGAATGGTTGTGGGCGCTTGTTCATTGCACGCGGCGCAAAGCTTTTCCGCCGGCTCGGCTCCATATTCCTCAATCCATTGCTCGACCAGCCATTTCGGCATCGAATAGCGAAAACCCAGATGCCGGGAAAGGCCCTTCTCACGCGGCGGGAGCTTAATTTCGTCGATGGTCCTCGGCGCGCGCCGGAGTACCGCGTTTGCCAGGCGCGCAGTCCCCGCGTGGCCCCGCTTGCGCGCTAGGCTGACACTCGTATGGACCATGGAAGGAAAGGTCACCTGATCGCAGAACAGCGCCTGAAACACGCCCATGCGCAGAACCGCGAGAATAGGGCGCGGCAGTTTGTCCATGGGCTGGTCGAGGATGCGCGAAATGGCAACGTCGCATAGCGCCCTGTGACGAACCGTGCCATACACGAGCTGCGTCAGAAAGCGCCGTCCGCGCTCGGAGAGCCCGGACTTCTGGAGGGTTTGGTCGAGGGCGTCGCTGAGAAAGGCGCCATGTTCGAACACGCGCAAGAGCACATCGACGGCGGCAAGTCGCACCGGGTCCACGGCCGCCGTCATGGGATGGACTCGAATCGGTCACCGGACTTGATGGCGTGGCCCTTGAGATACTCCTTCATGGGAAGCGACCGCTTCCCAGGGGCCTGAAACACCAACACGGCCAGACTCCCATCCCCGGTCGCGACGACTACGCGGTCCCGCTCGACATGGGTTACCGTGCCCGGCGCGGCATCCATCGCCTCGCTTGCCGGAAGGGACTCGTGGATGCGGCACACGTCGCCGTGAAAGAGGCACTGTGCGCCGGGCCACGGATTCGCCGCCCGGACCAGATTGTGAATCGCGACGGCCGGTTGGGTCCAGTCGATGCGTCCATCGCGTTTTTCGAACAACGTGCAGTAGGTCGCGCGTTCGTGATCTTGCGGCGTAAATACCGCCCGTCCCTGTTCCATCAAATCGACCCCCTGTGCCAGCATTTCGCCGCCAAGGTCAGCAAGGCGATCTGTAAGCGTTTCGGCGTTGTCTTCGGCCTGGATTGGGACTCGCTCTTGGGTCAGCACGTCCCCCGAATCCATGTCGAGCGTAATCCTCATAATCGTAACACCCGTCTCCGTATCGCCATTCAGGATAGCCGTTTGAATGGGCGACGGCCCGCGGTAAAGCGGCAGCAGGCTGGGATGCATATTCAAAAAGCCGTGAGCCGGCACATCGAGGATGGGCTGCTTCAACAGGCGTCCATACGCGGCCAGCACGCAGATATCCGGCCGTTGCGCGCGCAGCCAAGCCTCAAACTCGCCGTCATTCAGCTTCACGGGCTGCACCACGGGGATGCCGTTTTCGACGGCCCACGCCTTCACGGGCGGCGCGACGGGCTTTCCGCTACGCCCCTGCGGGCGGTCGGGCTGGCAGACCACGGCCACAACCTCGTGGCGTCGCGCTAGAGCCGCCAAGGACGGCACGGCAAGTTGCGGTGTGCCAAAAAAGACAGTCCGCATGGCGGTTGGGGTACTCCTGAAAAGTGATTCGTGCGCTGCGCGAGGGCTATGTAAGGCCAGGGATATTGAGGCCGCCCGTAATCTCGGCCATGCGGCCTTTCACATGCTCCTGCATCCGGTCCACGGCGTCGTTGACGGCAGCGCGCACAAGCGTTTCGATCATCTCGACTTCGTTCTTGTCGACGATTTCAGGCTCGATATGAAGGGACTCAATCTTGAACTTGCCATTGACGACGACCTTGACCATGCCGCCACCTGAAGTGGCTTCCACCGTCTCGTCGCCCAGCGAGTCTCGCAACTGCTCTACTTTCGCCTTCATTTCCATGGCCTTCTTCATCATGCCGGCCATGTCGCCCAAACTGCCAAGTCCTTTCGGTAACACAGTGTCTCCTTTGATGGGCTTTCACCCCAAATGTTCGCGATGCCGGGAGTATAGCTGTGTCTTGACCACGTGCGCAATGAAGCGCCTTTTCGGGCCGCTTGCTCCTCCGTGTGCTCCGAGCTCATTCCCTGGCTCACACTCTTCGCTTCCCATAAGCATGTCCATGCTCGTTCGTCCCTCGTCCGTGTCCCTCCGAATATGCTATAGTCCGGCCCTCGTCCGTTCATCGAAAACACGTCGCCGTTGGAGGTTTTGTATGTCGAGTAGTACCTATGATTTCGCCGCCATCGAGAAGAAATGGCAAGACTTTTGGCAAACGAACAAGACGTTCAAGACCACCTTGGACCGCAACAAGCCAAAGTACTACGTCCTCGACATGTTTCCATACCCCAGTGGCGACGGCCTCCACGTGGGGCATCCGGAAGGCTACACGGCAACGGATATCGTGGCCCGCTACAAGCGCATGAAGGGATTCAACGTCCTCCACCCGATGGGGTGGGACGCGTTTGGCCTGCCCGCGGAGCGCCACGCCGTCCGTACCGGCGAGCACCCCGCGATCATCACCAACAAGAACTGCGAGACCTTCAAGCGGCAGATCCAGTCCCTCGGGCTTTCCTACGATTGGGACCGCGAAGTCAACACGACCGACCCCAAGTACTACCGGTGGACCCAGTGGATCTTCGAGATCCTCTACAAGCGCGGACTTGCCTATCAGACCGAAGCCCCCGTGAATTGGTGTCCCGCGCTGGCGACCGTGCTCGCAAACGAAGAGGTCAAAGACGGCAAGTACGTCGAAACCGGCGACCCCGTCGAAAAGCGAATGATGAAGCAGTGGATGCTTCGAATCACGCAATATGCGGAGCGCTTGCTGGAAGACTTGGAAGGACTCGACTGGCCCGAAAGCACGAAGGCCATGCAGCGCGAGTGGATCGGAAAGAGCGAAGGCGCCGACGTCGTCTTCACCGTCGCCGAAACCGGTCAGCAGTTCACGGTGTTCACGACGCGCCCCGACACCCTGTTCGGCGCGACCTATTGCGTTCTTGCCCCGGAGCACCCCTTGACCTTGAAGATTGCCACAGCGGATCAGCGTGCCGCCGTCCAGGAGTATGTCGAGGCAGCTTCGCGCAAAAGCGCTCAAGACCGCATGCGCGAAGAGCGCGAGAAGACCGGCGTATTCACCGGGGCGCATGCGATTAACCCCGTGAACGGCGACAAAGCCCCCATCTGGACCGCCGACTACGTCTTGGCAGAGTACGGCTACGGCGCAATCATGGCCGTGCCCGCGCACGACACGCGCGACTACGAGTTTGCGAAGAAGTTCGATCTGCCGATCATCGAGGTCGTCAGCGGCGGTGACATAACGAAGGAAGCACACACCGGCGACGGCGTACTCGTGAATTCGCCTTTAATTGATGGATTGAAGGTGGCCGACGCCAAGAAGAAGATCTCGGACTGGCTGGCGAAGAGGGGGCTTGGCAAGGCCACCATCAACTACCGGTTGCGCGATTGGCTCTTTTCGCGCCAACGTTACTGGGGCGAACCCTTCCCCTTGGTCACCTTGGAAGACGGCACGGTCCGCCTTGTCCCCATGAAGGACCTTCCCGTAATCCTCCCCGAACTGACCGATTACAAACCCACCGCGGATGGTCAACCGCCCGTAGCGCGCGCCGTCGATTGGGTGCAGACCACCGATGCGGAGACGGGAAAGCCCGCCAAGCGCGAGACCAACACGATGCCGCAATGGGCGGGTTCCTGTTGGTATTTCCTCCGTTTCGTCGACGCGCGCAACGACAATGCCGCGTGGTCGAAAGAAGCGGAGCAGTACTGGATGCCGGTGGACTTGTACATCGGCGGAGCCGAGCACGCGGTACTGCACCTCTTGTATGCTCGCTTCTGGCACAAGGTGCTATTCGATGCAGGGCACGTCTCCACGAAGGAGCCCTTCACGAAGCTCTTCCACCAGGGCATGATCCTCGCCTACTCGTATCGGGACGACAAAGGCAAATACCACTTCCCGCACCAAGTCGAAAAGCGTGGCGAAGAGTGGTTCGTCAAGGAGACCGGCGCGCGCGTCAACGTGCAAATCGAGAAGATGAGCAAATCGCGCTACAACGTCGTCAATCCTGACGAGGTCGTGAAGCAGTATGGCGCCGATTCGATGCGCCTCTACGAGATGTTCATGGGCCCGCTCGACCGCGAGAAGCCGTGGTCCGACGAAGGCGTGCAGGGCGTTCACCGTTTCCTGAAACGCGTGTGGTCGTTGTTCGTCGCGGAAGACGGCGCGCTCAACGCGAAGATCGTCGCCGATGGCGGCGATGCGGCCATCGAGAAGATCCTCCACAAGACCATCAAAGCCGTTGGCGCGGATATCGAGCACCTTCAGTTCAACACCTCCATCGCGCGCCTGATGGAATTTGTAAACGCCGCGATGAAGGCGGAGAAGCTGAACCGCGCGTGGATGGAGCAATTCGTGATTATCCTCTCCGCGTTCGCGCCGCACATCGGTGAAGAGCTGTGGGCGCGGCTCGGCCATGACAATACGCTCGCATACGAACCCTGGCCCGTCTGCAACGAAGCTCTGCTCGTCGAGGATTCGATTGAAGTCCCCGTCCAGGTAAATGGAAAGCTGCGGACTGTGCTCACGGTCGCGGTGGATGCAAGCAAAGACGCCGTCATCGCAGCGGCGAAAGCCGATCCGAAGGTGCATGCCAATATCGAAGGCAAACAGATTGTGAAGGAGGTTTACGTTCCGGGTAAACTTGTGAACTTTGTCGTGAAGTAAGGTGTCGGGGGGCGCGGTGCTTCAGAAACTGGGAGAGAGATCATGCGAGTAGCACTGGTGTCCTTTTTGGTTCTTTGGCTCGTCCCCTTTGCCGTGGCGCAAGACACCGCGGCCCCACCGGCAGTTCCGTCCGAAATGATCATGCCGGGCCCTGCCACCCCGGGCGCGGGACAATTCAATGTCTTGGACTATGGCGTGAAGGGCGATGGGCAGACGGATGATACCGCTGCCTTTCAGAAGGCGCTCGACACGGCTGGCCAAGCAGGCGGCGGCGTGCTTCACGTGCCCGTAGGCACGTACGCGATTCGCGGCCACCTCACGATTCCAGCAAAGGTAACGCTCGAAGGCGTTTGGTCCCGCCCGCTGTGGACCAATCCAATCGACTTCAAGGGCCTCAGCGTCTTGCTGGCCTACGAAGGAAAAGGGCAGCTCGAAGGTTCCCCCTTCATCCTTCTCACGGACTCCTCGACCTTGAAGGGGATTACCGTCTTCTATCCCGAACAAATCAACGCGCTTGAACCGCATCCGTACCCATGGACGATTGCGGGGCGCGGAGACAATTGCACGATCATCGAGTGCACGTTGTTCAATCCGTATCAGGCAGTAGACTTCGGGTCGCTTGGCGGGGGCAGGCACTACATCAATGGATTGTACGGTCAGCCCTTGTTTCTCGGCATCTATATCGACTCGTGCTTCGATGTGGGCCGTGTCGAGAACGTTCACTTCTGGCCTTTCTGGAGCGGCCCCGATCTTAAACAGCCGATTTGCGATTTCATGCGGACGAAAGGCACGTCTTACTTGATCGCCCAGACGGACGGCGAGATGTTCTTCAATTGCTTCAGCATCTACTACCGGTACGGATTCAAGTTCATCGACACGCTTGCCAAGAAGCCCGACGGATCGGAGCGACGCGGCCAAGGGTCCGGTGTCTACACGAACTGCTACCCGGATATCTGCAAGACCTCCATCTACGTCGAGGAAGTTCAACCCAACTCGGGCATTTCGTTCGTGAACGGAATGATCATGGGGGGCGTGGAAGTCGCCGAGACCAACAAAGGTCAGGTGAAATTTGTCTCTTGCGGTTTCTGGGCGAATCGCGATCAAGAGACTCACGCCAAGCTTGAAGGCAGGGGAGCGGCGCTCTTCGAGGGCTGCCATTTCACGAACTGGGACCGCGTGAATCAGGGTCTTCCGTGCATCGATGCCAACAACAAAAGCCTTATCGTGACGGGGTGCGAGTTCTCCGCCGACAATCCCAACACGAAGTTGAAGATCCGGCTTGGCGCTGCCATCGAGTCAGCCGTCATTACGTCGAACCGGATGGTGAATGGCGTCGAAATTGAAAAGAACTGCCCAGCGGAGGCGGATGTTCAAATTGGTCTAAACGCGGCCAAATGAGTGATTCGTGCGACCATAATTCGTAGCATATTTGTTAGCGAAAGCCCCGGCTTCGGTCGGGGCTTCGCCAAACGGGGGGACTTCGATGGGCATTCGATGGGTCTGTGCATTGGTGATTGCCTTTCTTTCGGCGGGAGCGGCACACGCCGGAGCCCCGATCTACGGCGAAGACTTCGAGAACCCCGAACTCAAGCCGGGGCAGTCCGTAAAAGAGACTCCCATCGCATGGACGCTGGTCAGTCCCAATGACCCGGCAAAGAGCCTTGTCGGAGACGTGTCCATCGCGACCGGCAAATACGGATTGACCGGCAACTATATCGATGGCTCCACCGCCGCTGCGCAAGAATCGGAAAACGTATTTCAGTCTCCCTTCCCGGCTCTCGTGCTCGGCCAAGTCGTGCTCAAGTTCAAGGCCTATGCCGAGGGGGAATCTTCGGCAGGGTCTTCGGTGGGATTGGCGGGTGCGCAATTGCGCTTCAGCAACCGCGGCGGTGGTTGGATCAGTACCGCTACCGGATGGACGTTCTGGGCGGGTCATGTCGACTCAAGCACATACCCGCTGGGCGATCAGAAGTTCGGTCCCTACCAGATCCTCCAGGAACAACTCGATGGCGCACACGATACTGTCGTGGAACTCACCATGACGGTCGACCTCGACCGAAGCAAGACGTGGGGCGAGGCGCGCTGGACCGACAGCAAGGGACGAATGCAAGCGTTCAAGTCGGCCATGCTCGACTGGGACTCCGCTGCGGGCAACGTGGGCAGCGTGATCGTGACCATGGACAAGCGCAGCGGCCACACAGGAATCGCGGTCGACGAGTTGCGCGTCGAGGGCGAATTGCCCTTGCCGAAGCCGCATCCCTTCGGACATCCAGACCACGTGGTCCGTCAATTCGTGAATGAAAAACAGTCCATTCTCGCTCCCGCCAAGATCACCTGGATCAGTCAGCCCTGGGGCGGGGAGAACGCCCAGATGCCGTATATCGTCTACATGCCCGAAAAAGACCGATTGCTCATGTTGGTGGAGTGCGGGTCTCCGATTCATTCAGCCCTCATCGAAAGCGATGATCACGGCGAGACGTGGAGCGCGCGTCGATGGTTGAGCACCGACAAGGACGGCAACCCTAATGCAGGCGGCCTTGGGCTGACCTATCTTGGTAACGGCACTCTCGTGGTGTATCCGGAAAACCTCAACACGCAGTGGGTCAGCACCGACTACGGTCAATCGTGGGCGATTCGCGAGTCCACAGGACCCGCGGGCGAACGCTACACGTGGGACCCAACATTGACACTCGACGACGGCAAACGCATGGCGCAGGCGTGGTGGAAGCCGACAGGCGTCGCTTGGGGTTCCTCGGAAGCGCCCTACTCGCAGGCGTATATTCGATTCAGCGACGACGCAGGCTTAAGTTGGAGCGACGACATCAAAGTCCCGCAATGGCTTGGCGTCAACGAAGTCAGCATGATGAAAGCCCCGAACGGCAACTGGATCGCCGCGTGCCGGACCGACAACCCCAAACGCTTTGCGCACTGGGGCTTCGATCACTACTCAGGTCTGGGCGTCAGCATTTCGAAAGACGAAGGCAAGACCTGGTCCGACCTCAACGTACTTTACGAATGGGGACGCCATCACCCCAGCATGGTCCTGCTGCCCGACGGCCGAATCGTGATGTCCTATGTCGTGCGCCTCGGCTACCCAAACACGCTGGAAGGCTTCGAGCAATTTGGCGTGGAGGCTGTTGTCAGCAGCGACAACGGACAGACGTGGGACCTTGAGCATCGCTACGTTCTCGCGGACTGGGTGGGCAACGTGAAAGGCGAGAACGCTTGGTACTGTGGCGTTCAGTCATCTTCGACAGTCCTATTGCCGGACGGAACGCTGCTCACGGCGTTCGGAACGGGATTCCAGAATCAGCCCGGGGGCGAGCCGTGCAAGATGAATGCCGCTCTCGTTAAGTGGCGCTTGAACGATTAGTCCGTCCCGCAAAGAGTCCTGCCCTGGCCGGTCACTGCGCCAGCGCTAGCCGTGCAAGTCGCAGGGCGCCGGGTTTGGCATGTTCGCCCGTCTCGACCTTTGGGCCGACGCAGCTTGGGCACCCTTCTTTGCAGGAGCAGCCGCTAACGAGTGAAATCGCGGCCTCCAGCAATCGCCGGTGATGCGTGAATATTTTGTCGCTGATGCCCACGCCGCCTGGATACGTTTCATAGAGATAGATCGTGGGCTTGTCCGAGAATGGCGCGCGAAGCATGGCGAACGCGCGAATGTCCGTCGGATCGCAGAGAATCTGCACGGGGGCGACTTGCCGCATCGTGTTCGCCAACCCCTGAAGGGCCTCTGCCAACTCCGTCTCCTTCATGTCCAACTTCTTCGCCAGATCTGCTTCGAACTCGAGCCAATACGACGCCGTATGCATCGTTGTCTCAGGCAAACTGATCTCGCCCCATCCCACGTTCTCGTGTGTCCCAAACTTGATCTTCTTGTAGATGCTTGGCAGCCACGTAACGCTGACTTCTCCGCAGCTCTTGACCGCTTCTCCTTCCATTTCTTCGCGAAAACGGTCCAGCACCTTCATGTCGACTTTGATCTGCGCGTCCGTGTAATAATCCACATCCACCGGCCGCGCGTAAGCCTTGCGGTCATCCAGGTCCAGGCGCTCAATCGTGTACTGCGCGCTCTGGTGAATGTAGATGGCGTTCTGAAAAACCTCGACCGGCGCGGAAAACAGGTCCACCTCGCCAATGACGCGACCGTTCTGAGACGAATCCAGAATGACCACATTCCCCGGTGCCGCCGTGCGCAAGCTGATGTCCTCGGCGGGATACGAGTCGGCGCTCCAATGCCACTTGTCGCGCACGTGCCTGAGTATGCGCTGCTCTGCCAGGTATCCAAGTATTTCTTGCGTGGACGTCGGATCAAGTCCAAACGACTCATTGTCCTTGAAAGGGATCTCGAACGCGGCGCACTTGAGGTGGCTCGTCACGATGATGAGATTATTCGGGTCGACAGTGGCATTCTCCGGCGACTGGTCGAAAAAGTACTCGGGATGGTTAATGATGAACTGATCGAGGGGCGCGCTCGACGCCACAAGGATGACCAGAGACACCCCCGAGCGGCGGCCCGCCCGGCCTGCCTGCTGCCACGTGCTCGCAATGCTCCCCGAGTATCCGACCATCACGCACACGTCCAACGAACCAATATCGATCCCCAACTCAAGGGCATTCGTACTCACGACCGCCATAATCTCGCCATCGCGAAGGCCCCGCTCGATCGCGCGCCGCTCCGTCGGAAGATACCCCCCTCGATACCCGCGCACGAGATTATGATCCTTGCCAAGCCGTCGCACCGCATCCTTCAGATACGTCGTTAGAATCTCGACGCGGAGCCGGCTGCGCGCGAATACAATGGTCTGAATGTTCCGCGAGATAACCTGCGTGGCGATCCGCGCGGCTTCCTTCACGGAGGACTGCCGGATGCCAAGCTGCGTATTGACCACCGGCGGATTGTAAAACAGGAAATGCCGCTCTCCCGTAGGCGCACCGTTGTTGTCGATGAGACGCACCGGCCGCTCGATGATGCGCTCCGCCATTTCCTTCGGATTGTTGATTGTGGCGCTGCAACAGATAAACCGCGGATTCGACCCGTAGAACTCGCATATGCGCTTTAGCCTGCGCAACACGTTGGCCAGATGGCTCCCGAAAACCCCGCGATAATGGTGCAACTCGTCGATGACCACGTAGTGGAGGTTCTCGAACAGCTTCATCCAAATCGTGTGATGCGGCAGAATCCCCGTATGCAGCATGTCGGGATTCGTCACCACGATGTGTCCCGCATTGCGGATGGCCTTCCTGGCCGAAGCCGGCGTATCCCCATCGAACGTGTAGGTGCCGATCTTCACTTCCAAGCCGTCAATCAGTGTCTGCAACTCGTGCACTTGGTCCTGAGACAGTGCCTTGGTCGGAAACAGATACAACGCGCGCGCATCGGGGTTGGACAAGAGCGTGTTCAAAACAGGCAAGTTGTAACAGAGCGTTTTGCCGGAGGCTGTAGGGGTGACGACGCAGACATGCCCGCCCGCGAGAACCGCCTCCGCCGACTCTCGCTGGTGCGTGTAGAGATCCTCGATTCCCTTTGCCTTCAACGCGGACACTAGCTTGGGGTGCAGCGAGTCGGGAAATCCCGCATACCGGGGCGGGCGCGCTTGAACCGTCCGCCACGCAGTGAGATTGTGGCGAAACGATGGGTCCGCTTTCAGGCGGTCGATAATCTGCGCAACATTCATGCGGCCATCTCGCCTTTCGTTTTACGAGCACCCTGAATGTATCATCAGCGGTAACTCGTTTCAATGCTTTCGCGACAGCTCCTGCTGAGCCTAACTTATTGCATCTCCTTACTGTCCGTGCCGTTCCGTGCTTCACATGATATCCAAACCCCGGAACATGGTACACTTCAAGGTGTGGCTTGGAAGCGGCCACACGCTTACTGTCTGTAAGTTGGGATGTGCGTATGACTTTCGGCGAAAGGGCGGTGCGTGCCACCCCCCTGAACTTAACCGTTGAAGGTCTGAATAGTCTGTTCGGTAGTAGGGTAAATCATGGCTCAGTTCGAATTGGTTCTTTTGAAGGGTGAGTCGAGTATCAGTTCCTTTCCCATCGGCGCCGATGGCCTCATCATCGGCAGGGCCTCCGAATGCGACGTAGTGCTACCCGATTCGATGGTCTCTCGCCGCCACGCGCGAGTCTTTGTCGACGGCGGGACCCTCAAAGTGGAGGACCTTGGCGCACGAAACGGCATTGTCGTTAACGGCGAGCGTGTTTCACGCCTTCGTATCGATGAGGGTGACGAAGTTACCGTAGGCACTCACACCTTCCAAGTCTCGCGCGTATCGAAGCCGAAAGCCCTGTCGGACACAGGCGCCCTCATTACCTTTGAGAGGGCCGGCGATATGTACCAGAAGATGGTGCGCGTCCCCGGCGGCGAATTGCCCGTTCTGTACAAGGCCGCACAATTGCTCGGAACGGTCTTCGACCTGGACGAACTCTTGCGGAGCATCCTCCAACTTATCTTCGAGGCGATGCCCGCGAAGCGCGGATACATCCTCACGATGGACAGCGATACCTCCGAACCAGTGATTCGCGCGAGCCTCCCGCTGGATTCCGGCCGCGGCAATCCTACCCTCAGCAAAACTCTGATCGACCATGCCGTGACCCTGAAGAACGCCGTCTTGACCCTAAACGCACAAGAAGAGTACTCCGCGTCGGACAGCGTGGTCGAATACGGGATTCAGTCCGCGATGTGCGTGCCGCTGTGCGGGCGCGAAGCCGTGGTCGGGGCGGTCTATATCGATTCCGGCGACGCGGATGTCGTCTTTCGGAACGACCACCTCAAGCTCCTCACGGCCATCGGACGTGTCGCTGGCGTCGCCGTTGAGAATGCACGGCTCCATCAGGACGCCATCGAACGCGAAAGGCTCGTGGCCATCGGCAAGGCCACGGCGGGCCTGGGGCACAGCATTAAGAACATCCTCGTGGGCATCAAAGGCGGTGCGGAATTCATCGACTTGGCTATCGAGACAGGCGAGTGGAAATACCTGCAAAAAGGCTGGCCCTTGATTCGCCGCTCGGCCGCGCGCATCGAAGACGTCGTCCTGAATCTCCTCGCATTCTCGCGAGACCGCGACCCCGAACGCGTCCCGACCGATCTCAACAAGGTCCTCGGCGAAGTCATCGAAGGCACGTGGTCGCTTGCCGAGCGCTCCAAGGTAAAGGTGGACTTCAAGCCGGGCGACGTGACCCCGCTGCAGTTGGATGGACACGGAGTCTACCTCGCGTTGCTGAACCTAGTCACCAATGCCATCGAAGCCTGCGAGGAGCACGGCGGAACCGTTGCTATCAAGACGTACCTCGACGACAAAGGTAAGGCCGTGATTGAGATAAAAGACAACGGCGTGGGGATCGCATATGATGCCTTCCCACGGATCTTTGAAGCCTTCTACAGCACCAAAGGAAGCCGCGGCACCGGGCTAGGCTTGGCCTGCTGCAAGAAGATCATCCAGGAACATGGCGGAGCGGTGGCTTTCGATAGCCGTCCCGGCAAAGGCGCGAAGTTCACGGTCTCGCTGCCGGTACAGACTCAGGTAGGGTGACCATCCGCCCTATGCGGAGGGTAGAGGCCACTTACGCGCGACTAGTTCTCGCGCTTCTTGTGGACTCCTGACCGCACCCTCAAGCTGAGCATCTTCCACGGCGCTCAGGATCTCCGCGAACAAAGGCCCTGCCTCGTATCCTAACGCGATGAGGTCGTGCCCGTTTACAAGAGGCGCGGGCCGGATCTCCTCAGGCTTCAAACTAGCGCAATAGTTTTCAAGCCACCGAATCGTGCTCAGATCTCCATGGCTCGCCAGGCAGTCTATCTTGCACAACTCCAGCAACTCGCGAAATCCCTCTTCGCGCACAAACCGCTTGCGCTTGCTTTCCTTCATGCCCGGTGTATGGGCCAACCGCATGTGCTGCCCCACCAGCCATTCGACGCGCTCCGTATCGTGGTTGGACATGCGCAATCTCCGGCAAATCGCCTGCGCCATTTCCGCGCCGATCTTGTCGTGATTGTTGAACCGGATGCGGTCGCCTTCCGTAAATGTATCCGGCTTGCCCACGTCGTGAAGTAAGGCCCCCAGCGCAAGCGTGGGGGAGGGATTGTCGAGCAACTCCAGCAAAAGGAGCGTATGCGTGAACACGTCCCCCTCCGGATGAAACTCGGCGGGCTGTTGGACATCCTTCATTCGAGCCACCTCGGGAAGCACGTGCTGCAAGAGCGTCGTCTCGTCCAAGAGTATGAATGCGCGCTTCGCTCCCCCCTCGGTGAGTATCTTGATGAGTTCGTCGCGGACGCGTTCCGCACTGGTGCGCTCGATACATGCGGCCAGATCCGTGATAGCCGCGAACGTATCCGCCTCGATGGTGTAATCAAAACGTGCCGCGAAACGTATCGCGCGCAATAGCCGCAGAAAGTCCTCGGCGAAACGGGCGCGGGGATCCCCAACAGTTCGAATGACGCGCGCCGCCAAGTCCTCCCGTCCTCCGACGTAGTCGACGAGTTGCTCGGCAAGTGGGTCGTAGAAAAGCGCGTTGATGGTGAAATCGCGTCGAAGTGCATCTTCCCGCTCGTCGAGAAATGCCACGGATGCCGGGTGGCGCCCGTCGAGATACGGGCCGTCTTTGCGAAATGTCGTGACTTCATACTGACCCTGCGGCACAACAACAAGCTGGACGCCAAAATCGATGCCCACGGGTACGGTCCTCGGAAAGAGGTTGGCAATCTGCTCGGGACGTGCATCCGTGGCGATATCGTAATCCTTCGGCGGGACCGCCAGCAGCATGTCGCGGACGCATCCCCCCGCGAACAGCGCGCGATATCCCGACTTGGCGAGCGTGGCACAGATAGCGACTGCGCCTTCGCGCAGGCTATCCATGGCTTGAAGACCCGCGCATCGCGGGCG